>NZ_JCBAMT010000029.1:0-68336 GCF_059760445.1 Achromobacter sp. D7-1
GTCTTCCGGCCCGGCTTTTTTGTTCTTCCGTCGGGCGGCGGAACCGGCGGTAGGCTTCCCGGTCGAACGCCCGTCCGCCGCGATTGCGTAGAATGCGGCGCCATCGACCTCACTTTTTTCTGTCTGGACACCATGACCAAGGCCTTGTTAGTCGAAGACGATCCGAAACTGTCGCGCCTGATCGCGCAGTTCCTGGAGCAGCACGGGTTCAATGTGGCCCAGGCCTACCGCGGCGATCACGCGGTGGAGGCTTTCCGCAGGCATGACCCGGCCATCACCATCCTGGACCTGATGCTGCCCGGCCGTGACGGCCTGCAGGTCTGCCGCGACCTGCGCGCGTTCTCGTCGGCGCCCATCCTGATGCTGACTGCCCGCGAAGACGACCTGGACCAGATCCTGGGCCTGGAATCGGGCGCGGACGACTACGTCATCAAGCCCGTGGAACCCCGCGTGCTGCTGGCGCGGATCCGGGCGCTGCTGCGGCGGCACAGCCAGCTGGACGAGCCGCCGGAGCGCCTGGAGTTCGGTCCCCTGGTCATAGACCGGCGCACGCGCGCCGTGGTCCATGCCGGCTCTGAAGTGGACCTGACCACGATGGAGTTCGAAATGCTGTGGGCGCTGGCCAGCCAGGCCGGCCAGGTGCTGACCCGCGACGACCTGCTCAATGCGGTGCGCGGCATCGAATTCAACGGGCTGGACCGCAGCGTCGATGTCTGCGTCAGCAAGCTGCGGCGCAAGCTGGACGACGATCCGCGCGACCCCGCGCGCATCAAGACCGTGTGGGGCAAGGGCTATCTGTTCTCGCCCAAGGCACACGAGGGCGGTGATGCTTAAGTTTGTCCTGCGGCTGTTCGTGGTGTTGGCGATAGGCTTCGTCATTTCCAACGAAGTGGTGGACCGGTCGGCCAATTACTTCTTCGAACCCGTCAGCGATGCTTACACGCGCGAAGCGGTGCGGGGCCAGATCCACAGCCTGGTGCAGGAACTGGGCGGCGTGCCGCCCGCCGAGCGCGAGGCGCACGTGCGCGACGCGCTGGCGCCGCATTACGGCCTGGCGCTAAAGGTGGTCGACGCCGACAGCTACGGGGCTACCGAAGACGAGCGCGCCATGGTGGAGTCCGGCAGCTTCTTCGTGCGCGACAAGCAGCAGACCTTCGTGGCGGCGATTCCGGGCCCGGGCAAGCAATGGCTCGAGGTCAAACTGCCGCCCGAACCGTCCATCGGCCCCTGGCTGATGGCGGCGGTGTATTCCGCCCTGGGCCTGCTGCTGTGCGCCTTCATGCTGGTGTGGGCCTTGCCCATCTGGCGCGACCTGGAGGCCCTGAAGACCGCAGCCCTGCGCATGGGGCAGGGCGATCTGCAGGCGCGCGCGCGCCTCTCGCGCCATTCCAGCATCCGCAACCTGGGCGATACCTTCAACCAGATGTCCGACCGCATCAGCGCCCTGGTAGGCAACCAGCGCGACCTGACCAACGCCGTGTCGCACGAACTGCGCACGCCGATTGCGCGCCTGTCGTTCGAGCTGGACATGATGGACCGGGAGGAGGACCCGGCCGCCCGCAAGCGGCTGGTCGAGGAAATGAAGAGCGACGTGGCCGAACTGGATGCCATGGCTTCCGAGTTGCTGATGTACGCCCGCCTGGAGCACAAGGGCGACGGCGTGGCGCTGCAGGCGCAGGATGCGCGCGGCTGGCTGGATTCGGTGGTGCAGCATGCCGCATTCGAGGCCGGGGTCTCGGGCGTGCGTTGCGAGGTGGCGCTGTGCCAGGTACCCGAGGTACACCTGCACCAGCGCTACATGACGCGCGCCTTGCTCAACCTGCTGCAGAACGCCATCCGGCATGCCGGCCGGCAGGTCCAGGTCAGCCTGATCAGTCCTGGCGCGCGCGAGTACGTGCTGATCGTGGACGACGACGGCCCAGGCATCCCGCCGGCGGACCGCGAGCGAGTTTTCGAGCCTTTCATCCGCCTGGACGAAAGCCGCGACCGCGGCACGGGCGGGGTGGGGCTGGGCCTGGCCATCGTCAGTCGGGTGGCACGCTGGCACAACGGCACGGTGCAGGCCAGCGACAGCCCCCTGGGCGGCGCGCGGTTCGTGATCAACTGGAAGACCGCCTGACGGCGCGGCGCGGCACACGTAAACAAACTTCACAAACCGCCGCCGCAATCTTCACAAACTCCATACAAAGCGGGAAAGATCGCGAATACGCGCGTGGCTAGCATGACGGCAGTTCTCTACAGAGGTCTTGCCGCTAGCCATGTTTTCCCTCAGCCGCCTGGTTGCCGTAGGTATGTTGCTGGTCGCCGCGGGCGGTTGCCAGGGCGTGCCTCCCGACACGCCGCCGCCGATCGCGCAGGGCGACTACCAGGCGGTCGTCGGCTATCTGGCCCAGCGCATCCCCTATGACATGGATGCGTCCGGCGTGCCGGGCCTGTCGATCGCCATCGTCGACGACCAGCGCGTGGTGTGGAGCACCGGCTTCGGCTACGCGGATCCGCTGCGCCACCGCAGCGCCACCAGCGACACGCTGTACCGCGTAGGAAGCATTACCAAGATCGTCACCGCGGCGGGCGTGCTGCGCGCCGCCGATGACGGACGCCTGGCGCTGGACCAGCCGGCCTCGCAGGCGCTGCCCGATTGGGACATCCAGCCGCGCCGTGGCGCCATGCAATGGCTGGGCACGCATCCCTTCACCGCCCGCAACCTGCTGGCCGTGCACCCGGGATCGCTGGAAGACACCATGGGACGCGCGCGTGCCGACATGGCTTACGCCTTGCTGGGGGACATGGTCGCGCACGTGGCCAGCGAGCCCTTCGACGCCTATGTGCGCCGCACGATCATGCAGCCCTTGAACATGCCGCGAGCCGGCTTTCATCCCAGCTCCCGCATGCTCGATCTGCGCGCCTCGGGCTACCGCCGCGGCGCGCCCTGGACCGAGGCGCCGCAGCCGAATGAGGCCGCGGACGGCCTGTGGCTCAGCACCTCCGAGATGGCGCGCTTCTCCAGCATGCTTTTCGCCGACGGCCTCTACCAGGGCCGCCGAGTGCTGAATGCCGAGTCGGCCCGCGCCGTGCTCGACATGGAAACGGTGGAGGGCGGCCTGGCGCTGGAATGCCGCCTGGCGCTGTCGTGGCTGGCGGCGCCCTGTGGCGAGGACATCGCCGGCGCGCCTTTGCGCCAGCACAGCGGCGCCACCGAAGCCTTTCATTCGCGCTTTGTGCTGGCGCCGCGCGACAAGCTTGCCGTGCTCGTCATGAGCAATTCCGACACCAGCGAACCGCTGGTCGCCGCGGTGTCGACGATGGCAATGGCGCTGATGCGCCAGGCCAAGCAGGGCGCTGTCACTCAATAGATCGGGCCGTCCTCGGCTCTACGGTTTTACCCCCTCAACCTCGTTTCTTGGAAGCTGTTATGAAGCGAAAAATCCGTTCTTCCCTGTTTACGCGCGGCGCCGGCGCCGCGTGCCTGCTGGCATTAGTTCCGGGACTATCCCTGGCCGATGACGCTGCGACCAGTTCCGTCTACGGCCAGCGCGGGGCCAGTTCGCGCGGGTTGACGGTAGCGACCGGAGAGGGGCCGGCCGAAGAATGGCTGTTCTACGGCACGCTGGGCGCCGGTTACGCGCCGCGCTATAGCGGCAGCGACGAATATTCCGCCGTGCCCATCATCGGCCTGGGCGTGCGCAGCCCGGGCGGCTTCTTCCTCGGCACCGACCATGGCCTGGGCTGGGAAACGCAGGCGCTGGACAGCACCTTCCGCTTCTATCTTGCGCCCAGCGCCTCGCGCAAGGACCACAAGAAAGGGTTCCAGGGGTCGGACAAGCTGCGCGGCATGGGCGACATCGAAAGCCGCGCGCAGATCGGCATGGACGCTGAAACGACGCTGGGCCCGGTGACCCTGTCGGCGACGGTGGCGCACGCGTTCAAGAAGGGCGACAACCGCGATGTGGGCAGCGCCTACACCATGTTCAATCTGGGTGCCAGCACCACGGTGTACGAGGGCAGCGCGGGAGCGATTTCGCTGGCGCTGTCCGGCACCTTCGGCGACGGCAATTACATGCGCACCTGGTACGGCGTGAGCGGCAACCAGTCGGCGAAGTCCGGCTATCGCAAGTACACGCCCAAGGGCGGCCTAGAGAGCGTGGGCCTGGGCGCGACCTGGACGGTGCCGCTGAGCAAGTCCTGGTCTTGGACCACGGCGGCGGAAGCGCGGCGCCTGTTTGGCGACGCCGCGGACAGCCCCATCGTGAAGGACCGCGCGCAGTACACCATAGGCACCATGATGACGTACTCGTACTGATCGGGGGAGAACCCGTTTCCGACTGGAAACGGGCGGGGCGGATCCGGACGGGCAGCGCCGCCGGTTCCGCCTGTGAATGTGTTTACAGGCCTTGCACGCGGCGGCCGGTGTCGGCTTCGAACCAGTGCAGCGGATGGCGGCCGTCCGGGCCCAGGTTGACGCGGTCGCCTACCTTGGCCGACGACTCGGACAACTGGCGCGTAGTGCAGCGCACGACCAGCATGGACTTGCCGCAGCGGCTGTGGACCAGTTGCTCGGAGCCCAGCGTTTCGACCATCTCGACTTCGGCCGGCACGCCCTGGGTGTTCAGCAGCATGTGCTCGGGGCGCATGCCCATGATGACCTTGCGGCCGCGCACCTGCGAGGGCACTTGCAGTGGAGAGATTTCCAGCGCGGTGCCGTCCAGCGTCTGCACCGTGCCGTCGCCGGCCACGTTTACTTCCATCAGGTTCATCGGCGGCGAGCCGATGAAGCCGGCGACGAAGGTGGATGCGGGCTTTTCGAACACTTCCATCGGCGTGCCGATCTGCTCGGGCACGCCCTGGTACATGACGATCATGCGGTGGGCCAAGGTCATGGCCTCGACCTGGTCGTGGGTCACGTACAGGCTGGTGGTGCCCAGGCGGCGGTGCAGCTTCATGATTTCCAGGCGCATCGCCACGCGCAGCTTGGCGTCCAGGTTCGACAGCGGTTCGTCGAACAGGAACACCTTGGGTTCGCGCACGATGGCGCGGCCCATGGCCACGCGCTGGCGCTGGCCGCCGGACAGCGCGCGCGGGCGGCGGTCCAGCAGGTGGCTCAGTTCCAGGATCTGCGCGGCCACGTCCACGCGCTTCTTGATCTCGTCCTTGGAGAACTTGCGGATCTTCAAGCCGTAGGCCATGTTCTCGAACACGGTCATGTGCGGGTAGAGCGCGTAGTTCTGGAACACCATCGCGATGTCGCGCTCGGCGGGTTCCAGGTTGTTGACGACCTTGTCGTCGATGACGATGTCGCCGCTGGTGACGGTTTCCAGGCCGGCGACCATGCGCATCAGCGTGGACTTGCCGCAGCCCGACGGGCCGACGATGACGATGAATTCACCGTCCTTGACGTCCATGTCGATGCCATGGATGACCGGCACGTTGCCGGCGTAGGTTTTCTTGACGTTGCGAAAGCTGAGAGTAGCCATGAGTTATTCGTGTTCGGAGTCGTGTTCGGGTGGGCGAGCGTGGGTAAGCGTCACTTTTCAGTGTCGACCAGACCCTTGACGAACCATTTCTGCATCAGGATGACGACCAGCGCCGGCGGGATCATCGCGAGCATGGCGGTGGCCATGGTGATGTTCCATTCGGTCACGCTGTCGCCGCCGCTGATCATCCGCTTGATGCCGATGACGACGGGGTACATGTCTTCCTGCGTAGTCACCAGCAGCGGCCACAGGTACTGGTTCCAGCCGTAGATGAACTGGATCACGAACAGCGCGGCGATGCTGGTCTTGGACAGGGGCAGCAGCACGTCGCGGAAGAATCGCACCGGGCCCGCGCCGTCGATGCGCGCGGCCTCGATCAGCTCGTCCGGCACCGTCAGGAAAAACTGGCGGAACAGGAAGGTGGCGGTCGCCGAGGCGATCAGCGGCAGGGTCAGGCCGGCATAGCTGTTGAGCAGGCCGAGATCGGCCACGACCTTGTAGGTGGGCGCGATGCGGACTTCAACCGGCAGCATCAGGGTGACGAAGATCATCCAGAAGAAGAACATGCGGCCGGGGAAGCGGAAGTACACCACTGCGAAGGCCGACAGCAACGAGATGGCGATCTTGCCGATGGAAATCGCCAGCGCCATGATCAGGCTGACGTACATCATGCGGCCCACGGGCGCGCCCGAGGAACCGCCGGACGAGCCGCCGAACAGCGCCTGCATGTAGTTGTCGACGAAATGCTTGCCGGGGATGAGGGACATCGGCGCGGAAGCCACTTCTTGCGCGGTCTGGGTGGACGCGACGAAAGTGACGTAGAGCGGAAATGCCACCATCGCCACGCCGCAGAGCAGAATGACGTGGGCCAGAATATCCAGCCAGGGACGGCGTTCAACCATTGTTTATAGCCTCGGACAAAATCAATACTGCACTTTGCGGTCGACGTAGCGGAACTGCACGACCGTCAAGGCAATCACAATGAACATCAGCACCACCGACTGGGCCGCGGACGAACCGAGGTCCAGGCCGCGGAAGCCGTCGCTGTACACCTTGTAGACCAGGATCGAGGTCGACGTGCCCGGACCGCCCTGCGTGGTCGTGTCCACCACGGCGAAGGTGTCAAAGAAGGCATAGATGATGTTGACCACCAGCAGGAAGAACGTGGTGGGCGAGAGCAGCGGGAACACGATGCTCCAGAAGCGGCGCGACGGGCTGGCGCCGTCGATCGCGGCGGCTTCGATGAGCGAGCGCGGAATCGATTGCAGGCCGGCCAGGAAGAACAGGAAGTTGTACGAAACCTGCTTCCACACGGCGGCGATCAGCACCAGGGTCATGGCCTGGTTGCCGTTCAGACGCGGGTTCCAGTTGACGCCGGAGTGGTTCAGCGCCACGGCCAGGATGCCGACCGAAGGCGAAAACAGGAACAGCCACAGCACGCCAACGACGGCGGGCGCCACGGCGTATGGCCAGATCAGCAGGGTCTTGTAGAGGCCGGCGCCGCGGATGACGCGATCTGCCATGACGGCCAGCAGCAAGGACACGCTCAGCCCGACAACCGCCACCAGGATCGAGAACACGGCGGTGACGCGGAAGGAATCCAGGTAGGCCTGTTGCGAGAACAGTTCCATGAAGTTGTCCAGTCCGACGAACTCGGAGGACAGTCCGAAAGCATCTTCCAGCCGCAGCGATTGCCACATGGCCTGGCCGGCAGGCAGGAAGAAGAAGACCACGGTAATGATGATCTGCGGCAGGAGCAGCAGATAGGGCAAGGTCTTGTGCCCGAATACAACGCGTTTTTCCATAGGGGGAACCCAAGGTACAGAAAAGCGGCGGTTGGAGTAACCGCCGCCTGAAACCGCCTTCGTAAAATACGAGAGGCTTAAAGCCCTGAAAATGCCGGGCCTTAAGCCTTGTACTGCGTGCTGCCGAAGCGCCCAAGTCCTTGTTACGGCATGGAAAATACCGATTGACAGGACTTGGTCGGTATTTCAGAAGGGCGTTACTTTACACTCTTCTCGAACTTTTCCAGCAGTTCGTTGCCGCGCTTGACGATGCTTTCGGCGCCGTCCTTGGCGCTGACCTTGCCGGAGACGATGCGCTCGATTTCAGCGTCTTCGATTTCACGGATCTGCGGCAGGAAGCCCAGGCGCAGGCCGCGCGATTGCGCGGTGGTTTCGACGTTCAGCTGCTTGACGCCGACTTCGGTGCCCGGGTTCTTGTCGTAGAAGCCGTCCTTCTTGGTCAGCTCGTAGGCGGCCTTGGTGACAGGCACGTAGCCGGTCTGCTGGTGCCAGCGGGCGGCGATTTCCGGGCTGGCCAGGAACTTGAAGAACGCGGTCACGCCCTTGTAGGTTTCCGGCTTCTTGTTGGCGAAGACCCACAGCGAAGCGCCGCCGATGATGGTGTTCTGCGGCGCGCCTTGCACGTCGGCGTAGTAGGGCAGGGTCGAGGTGCCGAATTCGAACTTGGCGTTCTTGGCGATGTTGGCGCGCAGGCCGGACGAACCGGTGATCATGGCGCACTTGCCGCTGATGAACAGCGAGTTCGGCTCGTCGCCGCGGCCGCCGTACATGAAGATGCCTTCCTTGCCCAGCTTGGCCAGGTTGTCCAGGTGGCGCACGTGCAGCGGGGTATTGATGGCGATGCGCGCATCCAGGCCGCCGAAACCATTGTCCTTGGTGGCGTAGGGCACGTTATGCCAGGCCGAGAACGTTTCCAGCTGGACCCACGACGGCCAGGATGTGGTGTAGCCGCATTCCTGGCCGGCTGCCTTCAGCTTCTGGCCGGCGGCGGCCAGTTCTTCCCAGGTCTTGGGCGGCTTGTCGGCGTCCAGGCCGGCCTTCTTGAAGGCGTCCTTGTTGTAGTAGAACACCACGGTCGAGCTGTTGAAGGGCATCGACACCAGCTTGCCGTCGGCCGACGAGTAGTAGCCGGCCACGGCGCCAATGAATTCCTTGGGGTCGATCGGGTTACCGACTTCCTCGGACATCTGCTGCACCGGCTTGATGGCGCCCTTGGCGTACATCATGGTGGCGGTGCCGACTTCGAACACCTGGAGGATGTCGGGAGCGTTGCCGGCGCGGAACGCGGCGATGCCTGCGTTCATGGATTCACCGTAGTTGCCCTTGTAGACTGCCTTGACTTGGTAGTCGGGGTTCTTTTTGTTGAATTCGTCGACCAGGCCGTTCACGCGGTCGCCCAGGGCGCCTTCCATCGAGTGCCAGAATTGGATCTCGGTGGCGGCATGCGCGGAGGCGCCTGCGAAAGCCGTCATGATGGCGGCAAAGGTTAGTGCAATACGGTGGGATCGCATAGAGAGGTTCCTCCAGTTGGGCGTGACGCGGCCGGGTTGTCCGGACGCGGAAAACACGACACCTTATGAATTGTTTGTGACAAAACCGTGACTTTCACATCACTCTAAACGCCTGTCAAATTGCGCGTTTCAGGCGCGAACGAACATTTTTCTTTTTTTTCCCAACGAGAACTCCCGTTTACAATCGTCTCCTATGAAAAACGAACTTTCGATTGCGTTCATCGGTGGCGGCAATATGGCTGCCGCCCTGGCCTCCGGCCTGGCCGGCAAAGTATGCGCCGCTGGCAACATCCATGTCATTGACATAAACCAGGATGCGCACGCCGCCTGGCAGGCCCGCGGCATGACTACCGCGACGGCCGCCGGCGAGGCCCTGGCGGCATGCCGCGTGTGGGTGTTCGCAGTCAAGCCACAGAACATGAAAGACGTTGTGGCTTCCACGCGTCAATGGCTGCGCGAAGACACTTTGGTGGTAAGCGTGGCGGCCGGCATCCGCGCCGACACGCTGGCCGGCTGGCTGGGCACGCCCGAAGCGCCGTTCAAGCGCCTGGTGCGCTGCATGCCGAATACGCCGGCCCTGGTGGGCGCGGGCATCACCGGCCTGGCGGCGCTGGACGGAGTGGACGCGGCCGACCGCGATCTGGCGGCGCAGCTGTTGTCCAGCGTGGGCGAAGTCGTCTGGGTCGCGGATGACGCCGCGCTCGACGGCGTGACGGCCCTGTCCGGCAGCGGCCCGGCCTATGTCTTCCTGTTCCTGGAAGCGCTGGTCGCGGGCGGCCAGAAGGTCGGCCTGACGGCCGAGCAGGCCAAGCAGCTGGCGCTGGGCACGCTGGCCGGCGCCACGCGCCTGGCGGCCGAATCCTCCGAGCCGCTTGCCACGCTGCGCGAACGCGTCACTTCCAAGGGCGGCACTACGGCTGCGGCGCTCAATGCCTTCGGCGCGGCGGGCTTTGCCGGCATCGTCGAAGAGGCCATGGCCGCTGCCGCGCAACGCTCGCGCGAGCTGGCGGAGGAATTCGGGAAATGACGGCCACGGACGGCAGCGCTGCTGCGCGGCGCTACGCTCTCATGAGCCGGCCGCAGTTCGCCATCGCCGTGCTGTGCATGCTGGTGGTGGTGGTCGGCTCGAACATCCTGGTCCAGGTGCCGCTGAATGATTGGCTGACCTGGGGCGGGCTGTCCTATCCGGTGGCTTTCCTGGTGACCGACGTGCTGAACCGCCGCTTCGGTCCGGCGGCCGCGCGCCGGGTGGTCTGGTTCGGCTTCGCCGCCGCCTTGGTGGTGTCGGTATGGGTGGCGTCGCCGCGCATCGCGCTGGCCTCGGGGCTGGCCTATATCTGCGCCCAGTTGGTCGACATCCAGGTGTTCGACCGCTTGCGCGACCAGCGCTGGTGGCGCGCGCCGCTGGTATCGGGCGTGCTGGGCGCCATCCTGGATACCGCCGTGTTCTTCAGTGTCGCCTTTGCCGCCACCGGCGCGCCGTGGATGACCTGGATGATGGGCGACCTGGCCATCAAGCTGGCGGTCAATATCAGCATGCTGGCGCCGTTCCGCGCGCTGATGTGGAATCTGGCCAAGCCGGCCAATGCTTAAGTAAGAGGCTGGGGCGGGCAGGCATTTTGGCCCGCTTACGCGCTTCAATGCAGTGAATTACTACGCGCGTTAATTATTATTCGTAAGGCTCGCGTAAGCACTGTATTTAAATGCGTCTTTAAACGGCGTATTAATCTGCGCGAATATATATCCTCAAGCACAAATTCTTGCCCCGCGCCAGATATTAAATAAGGCTCGGTCGCCGATTCTCCAGCGATTTCATGGGCTTGCCGCCGCTATCCGTCACGATTAAAGGCGCCGACCAAAATATTGGGGATTACACGCAGTGACAGTATGGCGGCTTGCTTCCAGAATACCGCCCACACCGTGTTTTTGCCCAAGAAGCCGGCGACGGGCGACGAGGATTAACGGATTACCCAACCGATAAACCGCGTCGGACAGAGCCGCTCAAAACCTCGCTGGAGAACTCCGCATGAAGTTTCTGAATCGCCTTACCCCGGTAGCCATGGCGCTTGGGGCACTTGCCTTGGCTGGCGCCGCGCACGCCGCCGACACGATCAAGATCGGCATTCCCCAGCCCATGACCGGCCCCAATACGCAATACGGCGACCAGATCCAGGCCGGCGCATTGACCGCGATCGAGACCATCAACGCCAAGGGCGGCGTCAAGGGCAAGAAGCTCGAACCCATCCTCATCGACGACGGCTGCGAACCCAAGCAGGCCGTGCCGGCCGCCAACCGCGTGGTCAACTCCGGCGCCAAGTTCGCCGTGGCCCATGCCTGCTCGGGCGTGACCGTGGCTGCCGTGAAGGTCTACGAGGAAGAGGGCATCGTCGGCATCACCCCGGGCGCGACCTCGCCGCTGGTCACCGACACGATCAAGCCGCACTTCTTCTTCCGCACCATCGGCCGCGACGACCAGCAAGGCCCGTACGCCGCCAGCTACATCGCCAAGACCTTGAAGCCCAAGAAGGTCGCCGTGCTGCACGACAAGCAGACCTACGGTTCGGGCGTGGCCACCCAGGTCAAGGATTCCCTGGCCAAGGAAGGCGTGAACGTCGCCATGTTCGAAGGCATCAACGTCGGCGACAGCGATTACTCGGCCATCATCACCAAGCTCAAGTCGGCTGGCGTGGACCTGGTGTACTTCGGCGGCTACCACCCGGAACTGGGCCTGTTGCTGCGCCAGTCGCGTGAACAGGGCCTGAAGGTCCAGTTCATGGGTCCGGAAGGCACCGCCAACCAGGATCTGGTGGCGATCGCCGGTCCGGCCATCGACGGCCTGCTGGTCACGCTGCCCGCCGACTTCACCAAGCTGCCCGGCAACGAAAGCATCGTGAAGGCCTTCAAGGACGCCAAGCGCGATCCGGACGGCGCGTTCCAGATGCCGGCGTACGCCGCTGTGCAAATCCTGGCCGACAGCATCAACGCGGTGGGCGAAGACCCCGCCAAGGTGGCCGACTACATGCACAAGACCACCTTCAACACCGGCATCGGCAAGGTCGAGTACGACGCCAAGGGCGATCTGAAGAACTTCGAATTCGCCGTCTATAAATGGGATAAGGACGGCAAGAAGACCCAGCTGTAAACTCGCGATCCGCCGGCACGTCGCCGGCGTGTAGGGCCTGTCGTCCTCGTTCTGCCGTAATCCGCGTAGCGATGCGCCAAAAGCGCTGTGCGGCCGGCAGGCGCAGATGTCAGGCCCTTATAAAATACGCCCAGGTTTCCGGCTCCGGGTCTTACCACCGGGGCCGGAACCATTTGGAGCAAGAGAAATAATGTCTGACCTCATACCCCAACTTACCCAGCAATTCTTCAACGGATTGTCTCTGGGCGCGATCTATGCGTTGATTGCCATCGGCTACACAATGGTCTACGGCATCATCGGTATGATCAACTTCGCTCACGGCGAAATCTATATGATCGGCGCCTATGTCGGCCTGGTCACCTTGACGGCCATCGGCACCAATAGTGGTTTGCCGATACCGTTCATCATCGCGGCCATGCTGGTTGTGGCCATCGTCGTTACCGGCATCTACGGGTTCAGCGTCGAACGCGTCGCTTACCGGCCCGTGCGCGGCAGCCCCCGTCTGGTGGCGCTGATTTCCGCCATCGGCATGTCGATCTTCCTGCAGAACTGGGTGGCCCTGGGCCAGGGCGCGCGCGACATGGCGGTGCCATCGCTGGTGTCGGGCGCCGTGCAGTTCCACATGGGATCCGACTTCGACGTGACGGTGCCGTATTCGCGCATCATGATCATCGTGGTCACGGTGCTGCTGATGATCGGGCTGACGCTGTTCATCAAGTATTCCCGCATGGGCCGCGCCTCGCGCGCCTGCTCGCAGGACATGCACATGGCGAACCTGCTGGGCATCGACACCAACCGCGTGATCTCGTTCACCTTCGTGATGGGCGCGATCCTGGCGGCGGTGGGCGGCGTGCTGATCGCCATCACCATCGGCAAGCTCAACCCCTTCATCGGCTTCCTGGCCGGCATCAAGGCCTTTACCGCGGCAGTGCTGGGCGGCATCGGCAGCATCCCCGGCGCCATGCTGGGCGGCGTGCTGCTGGGGCTGGCCGAGACCTTCGCGGCCGCCTACATCTCCTCGCAGTACAAGGACATCGTGGCGTTCTCGCTGCTGATCCTGATCCTGCTGTTCCGTCCCACCGGGCTGTTGGGCAAACCTGAGGTGGAAAAAGTCTGATGTCGAACAACAATCTGAAAAACGCCACGATGGCGGCCGTGTTGACGGCCGTCATCGTTACCCCCGTCTTCGGCCTGCAGCTGATCCGCCAGGGCGCGCGCACCACGATGGAGTCGAACTGGTCGCTGGTGGCGATTGCCGCCGCGGTGGTGTTCTTCTTCCAACTGCTGCGCCCCTGGATCGCCAAGCCGTTCCAGAAGCTGAAGACCAGCATGCCCACGTTGCCGGCCGCGCCGGCCAGTACCCACAAGCCGCTTGCGCTGCTGCTGTTGGCGATCGCGGTGATCTGGCCGTTCTTCGCCGGGCGCAGCTCGGTGGACATCGCCACGCTGGTGCTGATCTACGTGATGCTGGGCCTGGGCCTGAACATCGTGGTGGGTTTCGCTGGCCTGCTGGACCTGGGCTTCGTGGGCTTCTACGCGGTCGGCGCCTATACCTACGCCTTGCTGTACCACTGGGGCGGCTGGAGCTTCTGGGAAGCGCTGCCGTTTGCGGGCGCCATGTCGGCGCTGTTCGGCTTCATCCTGGGCTTTCCGGTATTGCGGCTGCGCGGCGACTACCTGGCGATCGTGACGCTGGGCTTCGGTGAAATGATCCGCCTGTTGCTGATCAACCTGAATACGTTGACGGGCGGCCCGGATGGCATTTCGGGCATTCCCAAGCCGACGGTGTTCGGCATGGAAATGACGCGCCGCGCCAGCACCGAAGGCGGCACCACGTTCCATGAATTCATGGGCTGGACCTTCCAGAACCAGCACATGGTGGTCTATCTGTACCTGATGGCGCTGCTGCTGGCGCTGGCCACGCTGTTCGTGTCGACCCGGCTGATCCGCATGCCGGTCGGGCGCGCATGGGAAGCGCTGCGCGAAGACGAGATCGCTTGCCGTTCGCTGGGCTTGAACCCCACGCGCATCAAGCTGTCCGCGTTCACGCTGGGCGCCATGTTCGCCGGTTTTGGCGGCGCGTTCTTCGCAGCGCGCCAGGGCATGGTGAACCCGGAGTCCTTCACCTTCATCGAATCTGCGTTGATCCTGGCCATCGTGGTGCTGGGCGGCATGGGCTCGCAGGTGGGCGTGATCCTGGCGGCCGTGCTGCTGACGGTGTTGCCGGAAGTCGCGCGCGAATTCGCCGAGTACCGCATGCTGATGTTCGGCCTGGTGATGGTATTGATGATGATGTGGCGTCCGCAGGGGTTGTTGCCCATGAAGCGTCCCCATGTGGAGTTGGCTAAATGAGCGAGGCATTGCTGAAAGTTTCCGGACTCACCATGCGGTTCGGCGGCCTGCTGGCCGTCGACAGCGTGGCGTTCGAAGTCAAATCCGACGAGGTGTTCGCCATCATCGGCCCCAACGGGGCCGGCAAGACCACCGTGTTCAACTGCGTGGGCGGCTTCTATGCGCCGACGGCGGGCGACATCACCATGGACGGCAAGGCCATCACCGGCCTGCCCAGCCATAAGGTCGCGCGCCACGGGCTGGTGCGCACGTTCCAGAACGTGCGCCTGTTCAAGCAGCTGACCGTGCTGGAAAACCTGCTGGTGGCGCAGCATACCCAGGTGGAATCTCGGCTCTTGCCGGGCCTGCTCAAGCTCAAGTCCTATCGCCAGTCCGAGACCGATGCGCTGGCGCGCGCGGCGCAATGGCTGGATTTCATGGGCTTGCGCGAGTTCGCCAACCGCGAGGCGGGCAACCTGGCCTACGGCCACCAGCGCCGCCTGGAGATCGCGCGCTGCATGATCACCAAGCCGCGACTCCTGATGCTGGACGAACCGGCGGCGGGCCTGAATCCTCAGGAAAAACGCGATCTGCAGTCGCTGATCGACCAGCTGCGGCGCGAGTTCGGCGTCGCGGTGCTGCTGATCGAGCACGACATGAGCCTGATCATGGGCATCTCGGACCGCATCCTGGTCATGGAGCACGGCAAGCCCATCACTACCGGCACCCCCGAGCAGGTGCGCAACGACGAGCGCGTCATCAAAGCGTACCTGGGGGAGGAATAATGCTTAAGCTGGACAACATTCATACCTACTACGGCGCCATCCAGGCGCTGAACGGGGTGTCGGTAGAAGTCAACAAGGGCGAGATCGTTACGCTGATCGGCGCCAACGGCGCGGGCAAGACCACGCTGTTGATGACGGTCTGCGGCAACCCCCGCGCCAAGGAAGGCACGATCACGTTCGAGGGCGAGGACATCACCCACAAGGACACGCACCACATCATGCGCAGTGGCATCGCCATTTCGCCGGAAGGGCGGCGGGTCTTCAAGGACCTGACCGTGGCCGAGAACCTGATGATGGGCGGCTTCTTCGCCAAGCGCGAGGAGATCCAGGCAGGCATCGACCACGTGTACGGACTGTTCCCGCGCCTGAAAGAGCGCGCCAGCCAGCGCGCCGGCCTGATGTCGGGCGGTGAACAGCAGATGCTGGCCATCGGCCGCGCGCTGATGACGCGGCCGCGCCTGTTGCTGCTGGACGAACCGACGCTGGGCCTGGCCCCGCTGGTGATCGCCCAGATCTTCGACATCATCCGCGAGATCCGCGAACAGGGCGTGACGGTGTTCCTGGTCGAACAGAACGCCAACAAGGCGTTGGGCGTGGCCGACCGCGGCTACGTGCTGGAAAACGGGCGCGTGGTGCTGCAGGACACCGGCGCCAACCTGCTGGTCAACGACCAGGTGCGCAAGGCGTATCTGGGCGGTTGATGGCAATTCCCCGCGAAGGGAAATTCGGGCGCATCGCAAGATGCGCTTTTTTTTCGTTTCCCCGCGGACGGGCTGCGGCGGCTCAAGCGGCCGCCAGTTCCTCGGCCTGGTAGTGCGCGATCGCCGCCCGAGCCAGCGCGTCGATCGAATCCGTCAGCGTTACGCCGAGGCTGGGGCGCAGCGCGTGCGGCACCGCCAGCGGCAGTTCGGTGCAGCCCAGCACCACGGCATCCGCGCCGCGCGCCTTGAGGCGGGCGATGCATTCGGCGGCCGGGGCGTAGGCGTCTTCCAGGCGATTGGCCTTGACCGCGCGGATCGAACCCATGCAGTAGCGCTCGACTTCATCGTCGTCCGGCACGATGCATTGGTAGCCTTGCGCTTCCAGATGCTGCTGGTAGAGGCCCAGCTTCAAGGTGGCGGCGGTGCCCATCAGGCCGATGCGGCCGGCGGGCAGGCCCAGGCGGCGCAGGTCGTCGATGACGGCCTGGATGATGTGCAGCACCGGCACGCCGGTGGACGCGGCGATCTGGTCGTACCAGAGGTGGGCCGTGTTGCAGGGAATCGCGATGAGCCGCGCGCCGGCGTCCTGCAGGAAGCGCACGCCTTCCTGCATGTAGGGCAGGGGATTCTCGCCGCCGGCCATGTAGGCGCTGGAGCGGTCGGGGATGCGGGGGTCGTTGCGCAGCAGTGTGGGAATGTGCTGCTGGTCGATCGCGGCGGGCGTAAGTGCCGCCAGGCGCAGGGCAAAGGCCGCGCCGGCCATGGGGCCCATGCCGCCCAATACACCCAGGTAACAACCCTGGGAATAGTTGTTCACGTTATTCACTCCGAGCTAATGCCGTCCCGGGCGTCAGAACCTGGCCCGGGCGTTCGGCGCCGGTTCGTTCCCCGTCCCAGACCTGCTTGCCGTTGACCCAAACTGCCTGGATGCCTTGGCTTGCCTGAATGGGAGCTGAAAAAGTGGCCACATCTGTCACGGTGGCGGGATCGAACAGCACCAGGTCAGCATGATACCCCTCCCGCAGCAGCCCGCGCTCTGCGATGCCGTATTGGTCCGCGGCGAGGCCGGTCATCTTGTGGATGGCGGTCTCCAGCGTCAGCAGGCCTTGTTCGCGCACCATGGCGCGCAGCACGTGGGTGAAAGTGCCCCATTGGCGCGGATGCGGATGCGGGTCGAACGGCAGGCCGTCGGAACCCACCATGGTCAGCGGATGCGAGAAGATGCGGCCGACGTCGGCCGGGTCCATCAGGAAGTAGATGGCGCCGGCGGGCGCCAGGCGGGCGATGGCGGCTTCGTCGTCCAGGCCCAGTTCAGCCATGACGTCGCTGAAGTCGCGGCCGGTGGCCTCGGGGTAGCCCTTGGACCAGGTGATCATGGTGCGGCTGGCCAGCCGCGCCCGGTCCAGCCGCAGCATCGTGGAGGTGGCGGGGTAGGGATGGCAGTCCAGGCACACAGCCTGGGTGGCGGCGGCGTGGCTGATCAGGTCCAGGGTTTCGCGGCTGCGGCCGTGGTTGCGTTCGCCGGCCAGCTTGTGGTGCGAGAACACCACGCGGCAATCGAGTTCGCGGCCGATCAGCAGCGCTTCTTCCATGGCCGGGACGATGTGGTCCGCCTCGTCGCGCAGATGGGTGGCGTACACGCCGGGACGGCCGCGCAGCGGCGCGCAGACGTCGATGATTTCGTCGGTGGGCGCGGCGCTGGCCGGCGGGTAGAAGGTGCCGGTGGAAACGCCGAAGGCGCCCGCGTCCAGCGCTTCTTGCAGCAATTCGCGCATGGCGGCGCGCTCCCCAGCATCGGCGGCGCGCGAGGTGTCCGCCATGACGGCCACGCGCAGCGTAGTGTGGCCGACCAGGGGCGCGACGTTGACGGCGGCGGGCGTGGCGCGCAGCGCGTCCATCCACGCGCGGAAGGTGCCGAAACGGAACAGCTCGGGCGGGCCCAGCAGATCCAGTGGTTGCGGGATCGCGGCGCCGGTCAGCGGCGCCAGGCTGATGCCGCAATTGCCGGTGACCACGGTGGTGATGCCCTGCGAGACCTTGGGCAGCATGTCCGGGTGCGCCAGCAGGTAGCCGTCGTCGTGGGTGTGGGAATCGATGAAGCCCGGCGCCAGCGTCATGCCGCTGGCGTCGATGACGGGGACGCCGGCGGGATGGGCGAACTCGCCCAGCGCCGCGATGCGTCCGTCCAGCACCGCCAGGTCGCCCTGGCGGGCGGGTCCGCCGCTGCCGTCGATGAGCGTGGCGCCTGCCACGATGAAGTCTGCTTGCAGCATGCGCGTGCTCATGTTCAATCGAGTTTCTCGATGCCGGCGCCGTCGATGATCTGTTGCCACTTGGCAGTTTCGCGGTCGATCAGCTGCTTGAAGTCGGCGGGCGAGCCGCTGGCCGGTTCGGCGCCCAGCGTGGCCAGGCCGGTGCGTACGTCAGGCGCCTGCAGCGCCTTCTGGATGGCGACGTTCAGGGTGGCGACCACTTCCGGCGGCGTGCCCTTGGGCGCGACCACGCCGCCCCAGGCGACGGTCTCATAGCCCTTCAGGCCGGCTTCGTCCAGGGTGGGCACGTCGGGCATCAGCGCGAGGCGCTTCAGGCTGCTTACGCCGATGGCGCGGACCTTGCCGCTCTTGACCAGCGGGGTCGCTTCCGAGGTGTTGACGAACAGGTAGTCGAGGCGTCCGCCCAGCAAGTCCTGGATGGCGGCGGGGCCGCCGTTGTAAGGGATGAACATGACGTTGATCTTGGCCATGCTCTTGAACAGTTCGCCGCCCATGTGGCCGGTGGTGCCCACGCCCGAGGCGCCGTAGGACAGGCGGCCGGGTTCCTTGCGGGCGCGGTCGATCAAGTCCTGCACACTCTTGACCGGGGAGTCGGCCGGTACGATCAGCGCGTTGTACAGGTCGAACAGATGCGCCACGGGAGTCAGGTCCGCGTCCACGTCATACGGCAGGCGCTTGAACAGTGAGCGGTTCACGGCCAGCGTGTTGATGTTGCCGTAGCCGACCGTGTAGCCGTCGGGCGCGGCGCGCTTGACCAGGGCGATGCCGATATTGCCGGCGGCGCCGGGGCGGTTTTCGACCACCACGGTGGCGCCGGTGTCGCGCGCCAGCTGGGTCGTGATCAGGCGCGACAGCACGTCGGGCGAGCCGCCCGCGGCGGACGGCACCACGAAGGTGATGGGCTTGTCGGGATAGGCGCCGGCGGTGGCAGTGGCGGTCAGGACGGCGCCGAGCGCCAGCGCGGAAAGGCCGCGGATGACTTTGCTGTGCATGGTGGATTTCCCCTGGTTTTCTAGTGTTGAGGCGGGCAGGTTACACCCCGGGACGGCGCTCGCCCTCATCGAAAAATGTCGAAAACCTATAATCGGGCGTTATCGGTTTGGGGCTGATTTGCCAGGGGAAAAAATGGATGAGCATGCCTACGCGGACGAGGTCGGACCCACTGCCGGTCGGCCTTTGAACCTGCGCCAGATCGAGGTGTTCCGGGCCATCATGATGGCCGGATCGATCAGCGGCGCGGGGCGCATGCTGCATGTGTCGCAGCCCGCGGTAAGCCGCGTGCTGGCGCTGACCGAGAGCCGGCTGGGCTACAAGCTGTTCGAGCGCGTGAAGAGCCGGCTGTCGCCCACGGCCGAGGCGCGCCGGCTGTACGCGGAAGTCGAGCAGGTCTATGGCGGCATCCAACGCGTGAACGATCTGGCGGCCAGCCTTGGCCAATCGGGCGCGGGCATGCTGAAAATCGTCGCCAGCGCCAGTTTCGGCCAGCGCCTGATACCGATGGCGCTGGACCGTTTCCGCGGCCGCAACGCCGACGCGCGGGTCGATTACCGCAGCGTGACCTTCGATGAACTGGCGGCGTATTTCCTGTCGGGCCAGGCGGACATCGGCGTTTCCATGCAACCGCCCGATCATCCCAATCTGCGATCCGTGCGCCTGGCGCAGGTTCCGATCCTGTGCGCGCTGCCTGCCGGCCATCCGCTGGCGGCGCGCGAAGTCGTACAGCCGGAGGATTTCTCCACGGCGGCCTGGATCGGCTATCCGCGCGACACGCCGCTGGCGCGGGCGCTCAAGCCTTTCTTCGGCGAGGGGCCGGCTTGCGCCGCGGCGGTGGAGGTGCATTCGCCCGTGACTGCCTGTTCGTTCGTGCAGCAGGGCTTGGGGCCGGCGCTGGTCGACGCCTGGTGTGTGACGCCGGACCAGGCCGCGCATATGGTGTTGCGGCCGATATCGCCGCAGGCCAGCGTGGACATCTGGGCCACGCATTCGAATCTGAGCGCGCCGCCCTTGCTGGCGCGGCGCTTTCTGGCGGCGGTGAAGAAGACGCTGGAAGAGGGCGCGCCGCCCGATCTGGCAGAAGCGTCAGACGCTTCCCGCTGAGGGCTTGCGCCAGTCGGCGCAAGCCTCGGAAAGCCTTACAGGCCTTCGGCCTTGAGCGCGGCCTGCACGCCCTTGTCGGCTTCCATGCGCTTGAAGAAGGCGGCCAGGTTGTCCAGGCCCGCCAGGTTCACTTCCTTGCCGTGCGCCCAGCGCAGCACCACGTACAGGTAGGCGTCGGCGATGGAGGGCTTGTCGCCGGTCAGGTAGGACTTGCCGGCGAGCTGGCCGTCCAGCTGCGCGAACAGCTTGCTCAGCAGCGCGGAAGCGGAAGCCGCCAGTTCCTTCTGCGCGGCTTCGTCGCCCAGGAAACGCGGGGCGCCGAAGATCATCGAGAAGGTCTTGTGGATGTCGGAGTTGATGAAGCCCAGCCAGCGGCGCACTTCGGCGCGCGAGCGCGGCGTGCCGTCGCCCAGCAGGTTCAGTTCCGGGGCATGTTCAGCCAGGTATTCGAGGATGGCGGCGTTCTGCGTCACGGTCCAGCCATCGTGCGCCAGGGCCGGCACGGCGCCCAGCGGGTTGACCTTCAGGAACTCCGGGCCCTTGAGCTCGTCGCGGCTCAGCTTGTGCGTTTCATAGGGTTTGCCGATCCATTCCAGAACGATGTGGGATGCGAGCGAGCACGCGCCGGGCATGTAGTACAGTTTCATCAGATGGGGTCTCCTGAGAGCAAGGACGGGGATCTCCGTTCCTGGCCGATATGGTACGCCACCCGTTGCCGGAGATGCCCATGCCGTCACGCCCCGCCGCGATCACGCGCGCGCTGTTCCTGTCGTTCACGCTGAGCGCCGCGTTGGTCGTGTCTGCGCAGCCCGGTCCCGAACCCGCATCCGTCCCGGCCCGCGTCACGGCCGTGGTGGGCGGCCTCAACCATCCCTGGGCCATGGCCTTTCTGCCCGAGGGCGGCGTGCTCATTACCGAGCGTCCGGGCAGCCTCAGGCTGCTGCGCATTCCGGGCGGATTGTCCAAGCCATTGGCCGGCGTGCCCAAGGTCGCGGCGCAGGGCCAGGGCGGCCTGCTGGACGTGGCGCTGTCGCCGGATTTTGCCAAGGACAGATACGTCTACCTGTCCTATGCCGAAGCCGAGGGCTCGAAGAGCGGTACCGCGGTAGGCCGCGGCCGGCTGTCCGCCGACGGCTCGGCGCTGGAGGATTTCCGTGTGCTGTTCCGCCAGCAACCCAAGCTGTCTTCCGGCCTGCATTACGGCTCGCGGCTGGTGTTCGACGGCAACGGCTATCTCTACATCTCGCTGGGCGAAAACAACCAGCGGCCCACCGCGCAGGATCTGGACAAGCTGCAAGGCAAGGTGGTGCGGCTGAAGGCCGACGGTTCGGTGCCGACCGACAATCCCTTCGTCGGCCAGGCCGGTGCGCGGCCCGAGATCTGGTCCTACGGCCATCGCAATCCCCAGGGCATGGCGCTCAACCCCTGGACCGGCCAGCTCTGGGAAAACGAACACGGACCGCGCGGCGGGGATGAGATCAATCTGGTCCAGCGCGGCAAGAACTACGGCTGGCCGCTGGTCACCCACGGCATCAACTATTCCGGCCAACCCATACCCGAAGCCAAGGGCGCCGAGCTGCCCGGCATGGAGGCGCCGCTGTACTGGTGGCCGAAGTCGCCGGCCATCAGCGGCATGGCTTTCTACAACGCGGACCGGTTTCCGGCCTGGCGCAACTCCGTATTCATCGGCGCGCTCGCCAACCAGAATCTCATCCGCCTGACCTTGGACGGCGACCGCGTGGTGGCCCAGGAGTGGCTGCTGACGGACCGCAAGCAGCGGATACGCGACGTGCGGCAAGGGCCGGACGGCTATGTGTACGTGTTGACCGACGCCTCGCCGGGCGAATTGCTGCGCCTGGCGCCGGCAGAACAGGGAGGATGAACGCCATGAAACCGTATGAGCTGATCGGGTCCGCCGGTTGCGGATCCGCCATCGTCGAGATGGCGCTGGTGCTGGCCAATGTGCCGCATACGCTGACAGACCTGCCGTACCTCAAGCCCTGCGCCGAGCGTGACCGGCTGCTGCAATTGAATCCGCTGGGGCAGGTGCCGACGCTGATCCTGCCGGACGGCGCGGTCATGACCGAAAGCGCGGCCATGATCCTGCATCTGAATGACGTGGCGCCCCAAGCCGGGCTGGCGCCCGCGGCCGACAAGGCAGAACGGGCGCTTTTTCTCAATCTGCTGATCCGCGTGGTGGCGGCGATCTATCCCACGTTCACCTACGGCGACGATCCGCCGCAGTGGACCACGGAGGGGCCCGCCGCGGAGTTGCTCAGGCAGCGGGTGCACTCGCGGCGGGCGGATATCTGGCTGGAACTGGAGCGGCAGGCCGGCGCGCCGCACATGCTGGGCCGGCGTTTTTCGGCGCTGGACCTGTATGTGACCGTGATGACGCGCTGGCGTCCGGGGCAGGCGTGGTTCGCATCCGAATGTCCTGCCTTGACGGCCGTGGCGCGCGGGGCGGCGCTGGAACCCAACGTGGCGCGGGTGCTGCGGCGGCACTTCCCGCCGCCCACGGAATAACGCGTCTTCAGCCTTTGGCCGGCTTGCGGGTGCGGGACTTGGACTTGGCCCGCGCTTCGCGCACGGCGATGTAGACGCCGCTGCTGGCGATGAAGAGCGCACCCAGATAGGCATAGGCGTCCGGGGTCTCGTGCCAGAAGACCCAGCCCAGGACGGTGGCCCAGATCAGTCCGGTGTAATCGAAGGGTGCGACCACCGAGGCGGGCCCGATGCGGAATCCCTGCGTGATCAGCGCCAGGCCCAGGGTGCTGAACAGCGCGACCGCGCCGAAGTACGGCAAGTCAGCCATTGCGGGCGGCTCCCAGACCAGGGGCAGGGCGACCGCGCTACAGACCAGCTGGCCCAGCACGATGTAGAGCGTGGTCGTCAGCATGCCTTCGTTGCGGTTGATGCCGCGGGCCGTGATCATCATGACCCCATAGAGCATGGCGGTGATCAGCGGCAGCAGGGTTGCGGCCTGGAAGGTGGCGGCGCCAGGCCGCACCACGATCAGCACGCCGGCAAAACCGGCCAGCACGGCCAGCCAGCGCTTGCCGTCCACGCGCTCCTTCAGGATCAGCACCGATAGGGCCGTCACGAACAGCGGCGCGGCGAAGGCGATGGCGGTGGCCTCGGCCAGCGGCAGCGTGCGCAGTCCCAGATAGAAGCAATAGGCCGACACCACGTTGATGGCGCCGCGCGTCAGGTGCAGCCCGGGATGGGCGGTGCGCAAGACCCGGCGCCCACCCAGCCACAGCGCCAGCGCCATGACGAAAGGCAAGGCGATGAGCGCCCGCAGGAACAGGATCTGCAGCGGGTTGTAGTGGGCGCCCAGCCATTTGGCATTGGCGTCGCTCAGGGTCAGAAAGAAAATGCCGCCCACCACACAGGCAATGCCTGCTGCGGCGGATTGGGTCTGGGGGGCGGGCAGTACGGAAGAAGTGGACATCTACAGCCTGGGAGGGTGGGCGGTTCCGGCCGCCTGAAAAGGAAAAGAGGAGGGAATTCAGCCTTGGGCGCGATAGGCCGCCAGCGCGACCATGCCCCACGACGCCAGGAAGGCAACACCGCCGAAAGGCGTGACCGCGCCCAGCCAGTGCGTGCCCGTCAGGGACAGCACGTACAGGCTGCCGCTGAACAGCACAATGCCGACGAACATCACCACGCCCGCCGCGGATAGCAGGGGCGAGCCGTAGCGGGCGCCCAGCAGCGCGACCACGAACAGGCCCAGCGCATGGATCAGGTGATACAGCACGCCGGTCTGCCAGACGGACAGCAGTTCCGGCGTGAGCATGCGCTTGAGGCCATGGGCGCCAAACGCCCCGGCGCCCACCGCCACCATGAGATTCAACGCCGCGAGTATCGTCAGCTGCCGGTCCGTCATCGCCAGTCCTTATTAGTGTCTGATTAATCGTGTTACAGCCGCCTATGATATGCCCAAATCCAGGGCTGCTCCGGAGCATGGCGTGCATGGGGACGGGTCTTGTGATGGGAATTCCAAATGAGATATCATGAATTCAATTTGGAATTTCATGGTGCGCCCGCAGCCGTGGCGCCCCGTCTTGCAGGAGCCAGGCCATGAGCGTAGCCGCCCTCGAAAAAAACACTGCCAAACGTCCGCCGCGCCATGCCGCCGCGCGTGCCAAACAGTTGTTCCGCAGTCTGGTCGACAGTCCCCTGGTCGACATGGCGCGCGACGTGCGCCGCGGCTTGCCCGCGCAGATGGTGGATGACGCGGCCGACTACCTGCAGGTGCCCAAGTCCGAGATCATGGCCATCACCGAGGTCAAGGCGGCATCCCTGTCGCGCTGGAGCCGCGAAGGCCTGATGCTGCCCCTGGGCGAATCCGACCGTCTGGCGCGCGTGGCACGGGTGGCGCGGGTGGCGCGTCAGGTGCTGGGCAGCGACGAAGAGGCGGTGGCCTGGTTGAACACGCCGGTGCCCGCGCTGGGCAACGTCAAACCGCTGTCGCTGCTGACCTCCGACGCCAGCAGCCGCATCGTCGAGGACACGCTGGCGCGCGCCGCGGCGGGCGTCTACGCATGACCGACGACAGCGTTTCCGTCTGGCGCATCGGCACGACCGCAGGCAAGTACCGCGCCGACGATGTGAGCGGGGCGGGGGCCGCGGCCGTGGGCGGGCGCTACAACAGCCCCGGCACGCCAGTGGTCTATGCCTCGGCCAGCGTGGCGCTGGCGGTGCTGGAAACCGTGGTGCACTTTGCGGCCCGCGCGTCCGAGCAGGCCAACCGCTATCTGATCGAACTGGCCGTGCCGCGCGCCGTGCATGAAGCCCGCCAGACGCTCAGCCTGACGCAGCTGCAAGAGGACTATCCGTTCTGGGATGCGGTGCCTTTCGCCGAGGCCTCGCAGGCCGTGGGCGACAACTGGGTGCAGTCCGGCGTGTCGGCGCTGCTGGAACTGCCCAGCGCCATCGTGCCCTATCGGGGCGTGCCGGATTGCAATTTCCTGATCAATCCGGCGCACCCCGACGCCGAGCATATCGTGGTGGTGCGGCGCGACCGCTTCATCTACGATCCGCGCCTGCGGCCCGTCTAGTTCAGTTCGTCAGCACCGCGCGGCCCACCACCTTGCCGGCCCGCAGCGACGCCAGCACGCTGTCGGCTTCGGCCAGCGCATGGCGGTGCACCGGCATGGGCGGCACCTTGCCGGCCCGCACCAGTTCCATCAGTTCCTGTAGTTCGGCCAGGTTGCCGACGTAGCTGCCGACGATGGACAGGGCCTTCATGGGGATTAGCGCGATCGGCCAGGACGAGGCGCCGCCGAACAGGCCCACGATGATCAGCTTGCCGCCCTTGGTCAGGAAGTCGAAGGCCAGCGAGGTGGTCGCGGGCGCGCCGACCAGATCGATGGCGGCCTGCACGGGCTTGCCGCCGGCTGCCTTGATGATCTGCTGCGCGGCGTCGGGTGCTGCACCGTCGATGGCGGCCAGGGCGCCGGCTTCCAAAGCGGCCTGGCGCTTGGCCGGGTCGATGTCGACCACGATGGCGCCCGCACCGCCCAGGGCCTTGATCAGCGTGAGGCTCATCAGGCCCAGGCCGCCAGCGCCGAAGATGACCACGGGGTGCGAGCGGTACACGTCGGCGCCGATCTTCTTCAGCGCGGAATAGGTGGTGAGCCCGGAGCAGGCATAGGGGGCGATCTGCGCGGGATCGAGGTCGCCGATGTCGATCAGGTAGCGCGGGTGCGGCACCAGGATGTGGTCGGCGTAGCCGCCGGCGCGGTGCACGCCCAGGCAGGCGGGCGCGGAGCAATGGTTTTCCATGCCGGCCAGGCAAGGCGGGCAGTTGCCGCAGCCGATCCAGGGATAGACCAGGTAGTTGCGGTCGGCCGACAGCCCCTGGGCGTCGGGGCCGGCGGCGACCACGGCGCCCACGGTTTCGTGGCCCATGGTCAGGGGCAGCGAGACTCCGCGGTCCTTCAGCGACAGCGTGCGGCCCTGGCCCAGGTCGTAGCCGCCTTCCCACAAGTGGATATCGCTGTGGCAAACGCCCGCTGCGCGTACCTTCAGCAGCACCTGCGACCCCTGCGGCGTCGGGGTGGGCGGGTTCATTTCCTGCAGGGGTTCGCGGAAGTTCACGACGCAATAGCACTTCATGGGATGTCTCCTCCTGGGTGTTTTTAACGGCCGGCCCGCAGGGCGGGCGCGGCGCGGCAACGCTATTTCTTCACGCTCGGGCATTCACTGTCCGCCAGGGACACGAAGACCTTTTCGCCCGGCACCGTGGACAGGATGCGGTAGAAGTCGCCGGGATATTTGGATTCGGCGGGTTTCTTCACTTCGACCAGATACAGATCCATGATGACGCGGCCGTCTTCGGGGCGCACCCGGGCATTCTTGATCAGTTTGGTGGTGATGGGCAACTCGCGCATCTTCTGGTTGACGGTGGCGCCGTCGAAGGAACCGGCGGCCTGGGCGGCCTGCAGGTAGTGCGTGGTGGCGACGTAGCTCAGCGCCTGCACGATGGACGGCGCGCGCGTGACGCCCATCTTCTTCTGCCAGCGCTGGGTCCAGGCGCGGGTGTCTGCATCGGCGTCCCAGTAGAAGCCGGTGGGGAAGGTCAGCCCTTGCGCCACCGGCAGGCCCATCGCCTGCACGTCGTTGATGAAGGTCAGGAAAGTCAGCATGCGCTGCTTGCCACCGGTCAGGCCGAACTCCTGGGCCTGTTTGATCAGATTGACCAGATCGCCGCCGGCGCTGGCCAGGCCCACCACGTTGGCCTTGGACGATTGCGCCTGCACCAGGAAGGACGCGAAGTCCATGGCGCCCAGGGGATGGCGCGTGCTGCCCAGCACCTTGCCGCCGGCCGCGTCGACGAAGCGCGAGGCGTTCGCTTCCAGCGACTTGCCGAACACGTAGTCGGTGGTGATGAAGTACCAGGACTTGCCGCCGCTTTCGACCACACTCTTGACCACCGCGTTGGCCAGGGCATACGTATCGGGAGCCCACTGCGTGCTGAGGTTGCTGCACTGCTTGCCGCTGAAGTCGCCGGCGAAGCCGCCGCTGATGAGAGCGGTCCCGCCTTTTTCCCGTGCCACGCCTTGCGCCGCAAGACCCGCGGAGCTGGCTCCGCCGTCCACCACGGCCACCAGGCCCTGCGTGTCGAACCAGCGGCGCACCAGGGCCGAGGCCACGTCCGCCTTGTTCTGGTTGTCCGCGCCTATGACCTCGACGGTCTTGCCGGCGACCTTGCCGCCGAAGTCCTCGACCGCCATGCGGACCGCCATTTCCGAGCCCAGGCCGCCCAGATCCGAATAGATGCCGGAGCGATCGTTGGACACGCCCAGGCGCACCACGTCGGATTGAGCTTGGGCCGCGCAGGCGGCCAGCGAGGCGGCCAGCGCCGCCAACAGGGGTTTGATACGCATCTGCTTGCCTCCCGGCCCGAACGGGCCGATTTATCGGTTTTTCGTTTGATGCTGTGTATCCGCTTGCGGGGCGCCAGTTCTCCATCTGGCTGAAAATTAATTCAGAATAGTGAAAGAAAATTCCTGTGCAAGAACTTAGATTCGCACATGTGAAAAGTCAACAGAGGGGATTTCCCAGGCCGGGGGGCGATCCGCCGGACTCGTCGGGGCGGGCGAGGGGGGGCGCCGAAATAGGGGAGTCAGGCAGAGCGCGCGCGGGTCACGTGCCATGCGCGGCCCGAGCCGGCGCATGGCTGTCACCGCATGGCGCAGGGGGCAGGCCGGCTCAGGAGCCGCGGCGCATCAGGGTGGACTTGCCGAACAGGCTTTCGATCAGGTCCACCGCCAGTTCCGCGGTCTTGTTGCGCACGTCGAAGGCCGGGTTCAGCTCCACCACGTCCAGCGAGCGCATCAGGCCGGTATCGGCGATCATTTCCATGCAGAGCTGGGCTTCGCGATAGGTCGGGCCGCCCGCCACGGTGGTGCCCACGCCGGGGGCGATTTCCGGATCCAGGAAATCCACGTCGAAGCTCACGTGCAGATGGGTGTCCTCGTCCAGCCCCGCCAAGGCCGCTTCCATGGTGGCGCGCATGCCCATTTCGTCCAGGTAGCGCATGTCGAAGACTTCCAGGCCGGCTTCGTGGACCAGGCGCTTTTCGCCCTGGTCCACGCTGCGTATGCCGATCTGCCGCACCCAGCCCGGTTCGATGTCGGGAGTCTGGCCGGACAGTCCGGTGATCTGCGCCGGACCATAGCCGCACAGGCAGGCCACGGGCATGCCATGGATGTTGCCGGTGGGCGTCAAGGCGTTGGTATTGAAATCGGCATGGGCGTCCAGCCACAGCACCCGCAGCTTCTTGCCAACTGCGCGGCAGTGGCGCGCCACCGCGCTGATCGAGCCTATGCCCAGGCAGTGGTCGCCGCCCAGCAGGATGGGCAGGCGGCCCTGGCTGAGTTCCTCGTAGACGGCGTCGTGCACAGCTCGGTTCCACGCGGCCACTTCGTCCAGATGGCGGTAGCCGTCCACGGGTGGCAGCCAGGGATTGGCGGGCCCGTAGAGGTTGCCGCGGTCGGTGACCTGAAAGCCCTGGGCCTCGATGACCGGACCCAGGTCCGCCACGCGCAGGGCCTCCGGACCCATGGAGGCGCCGCGCGCGCCGGCGCCGATGTCTGTGGGCGC
This sequence comes from Achromobacter sp. D7-1, assembly GCF_059760445.1. Taxonomy (NCBI): domain Bacteria; kingdom Pseudomonadati; phylum Pseudomonadota; class Betaproteobacteria; order Burkholderiales; family Alcaligenaceae; genus Achromobacter; species Achromobacter sp. D7-1. Next base: position 28,730 of record NZ_JCBAMT010000029.1, read on the forward strand.
GCCGATCAGGGTGATGTGTTGGGGCAGGTTGGCGGTGTTCTGCAAGTCGCGGGCTCCGGTGGGGTGCATCAAGTGGCGGATAGTACCGCGCTCAACTGATCGCAAGCCCAGTCGATCTGCTCGCGTGTCACGATCAGGGGCGGCGACAGGCGCAGCGTGTGGCCGTGGGTGTCCTTGACCAGCATGCCGCGTGCCTGCAGGCGTTCGCACCACAGGCGCGCGCCGCCGGCGTCGGGCTCCAGTTCCACGGCCAGCATCAGGCCGCGTCCGCGCACTTCGCGCACCGGGCCGGGCAGGGTGCGCAGGCGGTCCAGGAAGTACGCGCCCATGGCGGCGGCGTTTTCTATCATGCCTTCCTCGGTCAGCACGCGCAGCGCGGCGCGCGCGATGGCGCAGGCCAGCGGGTTGCCGCCGAAGGTGCTGCCGTGCTGGCCCGGCTGGAATACGCCCAGCACGTCGGCGTTGGACAGCACCGCGGACACCGGATAGAAGCCGCCCGACAGCGCCTTGCCGATCAGCGTCACGTCGGCCTCGATGCCTTCATGTTCTTCGGCCAGCAGCTTGCCGGTGCGGCCCAGGCCGGTCTGGATCTCGTCCAGGATCAGCGTGATGCCGCTTTCGGTGCAGCGTTGGCGGACCCGCGCGAAATAGCCCGCGGGCGGCAGGACCACGCCGGCTTCGCCCTGTATGGGTTCGACCAGGAAGGCCACCGTATTGGGCGTGATCGCGGCGTCGAAGGCATCGTAGTCGCCGAAGGGTACGACCTTGAAGCCCGGCGCGAACGGCCCGTAATGGCCGTAGGCGTCGGGGTCGGTCGAGAAGCCCACGATGCCCAGCGTGCGGCCATGGAAGTTGTTGGCGCAGACGATGATCTCGGCCTGGTCCTGCGGCACGCCGCGCACTTCGTAGCCCCATTTGCGCACCGCCTTGATGGCGGTTTCCACGGCTTCCGCGCCGCTGTTCATCGGCAAGATCTTGTGTGCCCCGGTCAGGCGGGCCAGGTCTTCGTAGAACGGCGCCATCTGGTCGTGGCGGAAGGCGCGCGAGGTCAGCGTGAGCTTCTGCGCCTGCTCGTTCATGGCGGCGAGAATGGCGGGGTGGCAATGCCCCTGGTTCACGGCCGAATAGGCCGACAGGCAATCCAGGTACTTGCGGCCGTCCACGTCGTAGAGCCAGACGCCGCTGCCGCGCGCGATGACCACGTCGAGGGGATGGTAGTTGTGCGCGCCGAGCTGGTCTTCCACGCGGTCGCGGTGGCTGGCGGCGGACTGCGCGCCCGGTTGGGTGTTCAATACCGCGCTCATGAGGGTCTCCCGCGGAGGTATTGCAGTCATCTTAGCGCCGCCAGCGGCTCCGCGGCATTGCCATTGCGTGACAAAAGGGCATTGCGGGCGGCCGCAGCAGGCTGCTGCACAATAAGCGCTTGTGCCGGGCAATGCCCTGTTTTTGATATCTGGATGGTCCTTATGTTTCTGCATCAACTGCTTCTGAAACTTACCCGCCGCGTCGCGGCCGCCGGGCTGGTCCTGGCTTGCGCAAGCAACGCCATGGCGCAGGACAAGCCGCTGCGCATCGGCGTGATTCCGAGCGTCGCGAACGCCGCCACCGAACTTGCCATCGCCCAGGCCAAAAAGGAGGGGTTGGACGTCAAGCTGGTGGAATTCAACGACTGGGTGCTGCCGAACATCGCGGTGGCCGATGGTTCGGTGGACGCGAACTTCTTCCAGCACGAACCTTTCCTGGAACTGTTCAACCAGCGCCGCGGCGCCAACCTGAAGCCCATCGCCTACGGTTATTCCACCACCATTGGCCTGTTTTCGAAGAAGCTGAAGAAGGGCGACGCGATGCCCGAGGGCGCGACCATCGCGGTGCCGAACGACCCGGTCAATACCGGTCGCGCGCTGTTGCTGCTGGAATCCATCGGCCTGATCAAGCTCAAGCCCGGCGTGGCGCATCAGGCCGCGCTGGAAGACGTGGTGTCGAACCCAAAGAAGCTGAAGTTCGTGCCGATTGAAGGTTCGCAGTCCGCGCGCACTTTCGACGACGTGACCGCGTCCGTCACCTACACCACCTTTGCCAAACAGGCCGGCTTGAACGAAAAGGACGGCCTGGCCTTCGACAACACCGATCCGGCCAATGTGCGGCGCTATGCCATCCGCTGGGTGGCCACGCCGGCCGGCGCGCAGGACCCGCGGCTGCTGAAGTTCATTTCGATCTATCAGAATTCGGCCGAAGTGAAGGCCAAGCTGCGCAGCTTGTACGGCGATCTGATCGACTTTCCCTGGTAGCGCGCAGGGGCCTGGCCAAGGGGACGTTGACGATTCTTGCCAGTTGGGCTCAGGGATTACTCGTATACTGGCCCCGATTTTTAACCCCTCGGCCTGTAGTCGCCACGATGGCCGCTATGCGGAGGGCCGCGCCGTCCTCCCCTCGATAGCAGAGCCATGCGTATTCCATCGTCTGATGATGTTGCCCATGCCCAGGTTCTGGCCGTGCAAGATGGCCGCATCCTGGCGGCCGCCAGCGCAATTCTGGCGGCGGGCCAAGACCGTTTTTTCCAGACGCTGGCCGGGCGCGCCGTGCAGGACATGGGCGCGGATTACGCCTGGGTCCGGCTGGATCAAGCCGATGACGCCGCAGGGCTGATCGCCAGCGCCAGTTGCCGCGACGGCATTGCCGCGGACCTCGCGGGCGCAGACGAGGCGGTGCATGCCCTGTTGGCGGACCGCGCGGCCTACGCCTGCCTGGATGGCATGCCGCAAGACGAGCCTTGGTTGAGCGAGGCCGGTGTGCTGGCCTGTGTGGCGCGCACCCTTTACGACGCCAATGCGGTGGCCTGCGGCCACATCGTTTTTGCGTTCAGGCGGGCGCTGGCGGACGTGTCCGCCTATGCCAACGCGCAAGATATCCTGGCCGCGTATGCGCAGCACGCCGTGCTGGGCGTGGCTGCCCGCGATCGCGAACTGGCGCGGCTCAACGAAGTCATTGTGCAGTTCGGCGCGCTGTTCAGGACGGCGCCGGTGCTGATCAACGCCTTCGATGCGGACGGCCGCTGTACCTTGTGGAACGACGCCTGCGCGCGCCGCTTCGGCTGGTCAGAAGCCGAGATCAAGCAGAGCCCGGACCCGTTCGCGCTGTTCTATCCCGACCCGACGGTCCGGGACCGCGCGATGGATAGCGTGGTCGCGCGGCCCGACCGCTCTTTCCGCGAATGGCAGCCGCGCACGCGCGACGGCGAGCTGTTGTCGGTGCTATGGTCCAACGTCAGGTTGCCCGACGGCAAAGTGGTCAACCTGGGGATGGATGTCACCGAAAGCCGGCGCGCCGAAGCGGCGCTGGCGCGGATGGCCAGGGTGGATAGCTTGACCGGCTGCTGGAACCGCGCCGAAATCCTCAAGCGCATGGAAGACCGTCTGGCAGACGGCCGGCACGGGGAGGTCGGACCGACCACGGCGCTGATGCTGGACCTGGATTACTTCAAGCAGGTCAACGACCGCTATGGCCATCTGGGCGGAGACGTCGCGCTGCGGCACTTCTGCGATCAGCTGCGCACCTGTCTGCGCGAGGGCGATTCGATAGGCCGGCTGGGCGGCGAGGAGTTCCTGGTGCTGCTGGCCGATGCGGACGCGGCGGTGGCGCGCGCGATCTGCGAACGCTTGCGCGCCAGCCTGCGGCAGCATCCGGCGGACATAGACGGGTCGGTGGTGACGCTATCGGTCAGCGGCGGCATCGCCGGCTTTCTACCCGGCGATGCCACGGCGTCGGATGTGCTGCGCCGCGCCGACTTCGCGCTCTATCAGGCCAAACGGTCGGGCCGGGACTGCGCCGTGGAATACCGGAGCTGAGCGGCGATCCGGCGATAGCCTTGGCGGTTCAGGCGGCAGCCTGGCCGCGCGCCGCGCGCCGGCCGTTCAGGCGCCAATGCAGGCCTAGCGCCGCGGCGGCCAGGGCGCTAGCCGCGGCCAATCCCAGCGCTTCGAAGCCGGCATGGGTATACAGGGTGCCGGCGATGGCAGTGCCCACGCTTGCGCCCAGGTAGGTGGTGCAGGTGTTCAGGCCGAGTACCGCGCCGCGCTCTTCGGGCCGGGCGCGCGACAGCAGCAACACCAGCAGGTTGAGGCTCAGCTGCGAGGCCGCGCCCCATAGCGTGGCGATGGCGAGCACCGCGGCCAGCGCATGGGCGGCCGGCAGCAGCCCCAGGTACACCAGCGCGATGACGCCCAGCGCCAGCGGCAGGGCGCGGCGCGGACCCAGCCGCTCGATCAGCGGGGCGCCGGCCACGCCGGCCAGCAGGAACCCGGCGCCGTAGGCAAAGGCGATGAAGCCCACTTGCCCGGCGCTCAGCCCCAGCAGGCCGCGCACGTGGTCGGCCAGGAACGCGTACACGCCATAGAAAGCCGACGAGAACGCCAGGCAGCCCAGCAGCAAGGCGGGCACGTCGCGGTAGGACAGGGGCGCCAGCAGGCGCGATAACCGTAGAGGGGCGGGATTGTCCGCGCGGCGTTCCGGCAGCTTGCGCAGCCCCAGCGCGGCGACCGCCGCGCATAGCGCCAGCGTGCCGTAGGTAGCGCGCCAGCCCACGGCATCGGAGATCAGGGCGGACAGTGGCACGCCCGCCACCAGCGACACGGACCAGCCCGCGATGACGCGGCCCAGCGTGCGGGCTTCCTGGCCGGGCTGAGCGATCAGCGAGGCGGATCCATAGGCCGCGGGCAGGATGACGCCCGCCGCGGCGCCTGCCAGGGCTTGCGCCAGCGTCAGCACGATCCAGTGCGGCGCGCAGGCAGACAGGATCAAGGCGGCGATCAGCACGGCCATCGCGCCCAGGAGCGAGCGGCGGATGCCGATGCGGTCGATGCGGGCGGCCAGGAAGAAGGCGCTGGCGGCGGTGGCCGCGCCGTAGGCGGAAATAGCGGTGCTGATGGTCAGCGGCGAGGTGGCAAAGGAGCGCGCCACGTCGCTCAGGATGGGGCTGAGCGCCAGGCCGTTGGAGCCTACGACGCTGACGGCGAACATCAGGGCGGGGACGGAAGAAGACTGGCGGGTGCTACGGTTCTGCATCGCCAAATTTTATTGGAATAAAATAAGGGTTAACGCGTATATTTCCTTATTCCATAAAAGTTCGAATGCCGTTCGGCAGAACCCGATTCCAATGCCTGATCTTGATGACCGCGACCGAAAGCTGTTAACGCTGCTGGCCGACGACGCCTCCCCCAGCTACGCCGAACTGGGCAAATTGCTGAACCTTTCCGCCCCGGCCGTGCATGAACGGGTCAAGCGCCTCAAGCGCGACGGCCTGATCAAGGGCATCGCCGCCAAGCTGGACGGCGCCCGGATAGGGCGGCCGCTGCTGGCCTTCGTGCACGTGGACACCAACAACTGGACCATCACGCAGCAGGTGCTGGGGCTGGCCGAACTGACCGAGGTGGAAGAGATCCACACCATCACCGGCAAGAGCGCGATGCTGTTGAAAGTGCGCGTGCGCGACACGCAGGCGCTGGAATCGCTGCTGGCGCGCATCCATCAGATCGACGGCATCACCAACACCACCAGCGACATCGCGCTGACCAGCTATCTGGAGCGCGGACCCTTGCCGGACAACGGCTGAGCTGCACGCTTCAAGCCGCGCGCAGGCGCAGTCGCGTGATCTCGGACGGGGCGCCCAGGCGCTTGGGCGGTCCCCAGTAGCCGGTGCCGCGGCTGATGTAGATCCACATTTTTCCCAGGCGATGCAGGCCCGCCGTGTAGGGCTGCTGGAACCGCACGAAGAATCCCCACGGAAAGAACTGCCCGCCATGGGTATGGCCGGACAATTGCAGGGTATAGCCCAGCGGCTCGGCCGCCGCCGCGCTGCGCGGCTGATGCGCCAGCAGAATCCTGGGCAGGGCGTCGGCGGGCGCGCCGGCCAGCGCGGCCTTGGGGTTGCTGCGCTGCTGCGGGTCGAATGAACCGGCGCTGTAGTCGGTAATGCCCGCCACCACCACGGGCAGGCCAGCCGGGTGGATGACCACGTGCTCATTCATCAGCACGCGCAGCCCCATGCGGCGGAATTCGGCGATCCAGGGCGTGGCGCCCGAATAATATTCATGATTGCCGGTGACCAGGTACACGCCGTGGGTCGCGCGCAGCTGGCCCAGCGGGCTGGCCTGGGCCGCAAGCTGTTCAACGCTGCCGTCGACCACGTCGCCGGTGATGGCGACTATGTCCGGCAACTGCTCATTGACGGCGTCGACGATGGCCTGCACGTAGCGCTTCTTGATGGTCGGGCCAACGTGGATATCGCTGATCTGCACGATGGTGAAGCCGTCCAGGTCGGGCGCCAGTCCGGCGATGGGCACCTCTACCTCGACGATACGTGCTCGTTTGCGCGCGTTGTACAGGCCAATCAAGGTGCCGGCGAGGGCCAGTACGGGCACGGCCCAGGCGCTGACCCAACGCAGCGTGGTCCAGGGCAGGTCGGCGCCGATGATCAGGTTCGCCAACCAGGTCACCAGCAGCAGCGCATCGCGCAGCACGGTCAGCACGAATAGCGACGAGAACAGGCCCATGGCGAACAGCCCGACCCAGGCGATGCGGTCGCCCCAAGGCGGGTGCACGGAAGAACGGCCCAGCATTCCCAGCGGAATCAGGATGCACGACAGCAGCAAGGCCAGGATGGCGACGGCGGAACCTGCGCCGCCCAACTGGGCATCCGGGATCAGGCGGGCGCCCACGTAGACGTGAGCCAGGGCCCCCAAGGTCAGGAAGCGCAGGAAGAAAGAAGATTGGCGTAGGGACACGGCGGCTCTGGGGCGCGCCGGGCCGGGAGCAGCGGCGCGCGTGGCAAGGGAATCGCCATTCTATGCCGGGCCCGGGGGCCCGTAACGTCTCTTGAAGTGCGGGCGCCGCGCTTGCAGCTAGGCTAGATGCGCAGTGCCCAGAATTCCTGGTCGAAGGCCTGGCCATAGGCAGCCTGGTCCGGCACCACCTTCACCGGCTGGAACCCCAGGCGCCGGTACAGCGCCCTGGCCGCAGTCAGGCAACTGTAGGTTTCCAGCTGGACTTCCTTCATGTCATGGGCGCGCGCGTGCTCCAGCACGGTGTCCATCATCCGGAGGCCAGCGCCTTTGCCGCGATGTTGCGGCAGGACCAGGACGAAATTGAGAAAGGCCACGCCGGCAGGCCGTTCGGAGACGGCGATCGACGCCACCCGTTCATCGCCGATGATGCCGATCCAGATGCGATTGAACGTGCTTGGCAGCCGGCGAAAGGCCTGCATCTTGCCGCCTATGTCATCCTCGAACCCGCGCTCGAAGCCGAACTCGGCCGCATAGACGTCGCCGTGCGCGGCAACAATCCATTCGTGGTCGCCCGGTAGCGCTGCGCGCACCTTCAGTTCATTTGCAGCCATGCTCGTTCACATGTTTCGATGGTCGGATGGCGCATTATGCGCCTGTCCGCTTAGGCAGCCGCGCGCATGAGCAGGTCCGCCTGCATTTCCCGCAGGTTGTTGATGCCCAGCATCGCCATATTGCGGTCGATCTCGGCGCGCAGCAGGCCGATGGCGTGCGACACACCGGCTTCGCCGCCGACGGCGGCCGCATAGTTGAAGGGCCGGCCGACGAAGACGAAGCTTGCGCCCAGCGCCAGGGCCTTGAGCACGTCGCTGCCGCGGCGCACCCCGCTGTCCATCATCACGGTCATGCCGCCCGCCGCCGCGACCACGCCGGGCAGGGCGCGCAGCGGCGAGACCGCGCCGTCCAGCTGGCGGCCGCCATGGTTGGACACGATGATACCGTCGGCCCCGTGCTGCCGCGCCAGCGCCGCGTCCTGCGGATGCAGGATGCCCTTGATGATGAGCGTGCCCGGCCATTGGCTGCGGATGCGCGCCACGTGCCCCCAGCTGAGGTGGTCGCGCGCGCTGAAGTCGCGCAGCACCGACGCCGACACTATCGGCGCGCCGCGCGTGGCGAAGGAGTTCTCGAAATGCGGCATGCCATGAGATAGCAGCGTGCGCATGAAGGTGCCGGCCAGCCAGCGCGGCCGCGTCAAACCGTCCCAGGCCAGGCGCAAGCTTGGTTTGAGCGGAGTCGAGAACCCGGTACGCACATTGTTCTCGCGGTTGGCCGACACGGGGATGTCCACCGTCAACACCAGCGTTTCGAAGCCGGCGCGGCGGGCGCGTTCGACCAGGGCGTCGATACGCTGCGGGTCGCCGGGCAGATAAGCCTGGAACCAGGTGCCGGGCGCTGCGCGGATAACGTCTTCCATCGGAATCAGCGAGGTGCCGCTGAGGATGGCGGGTATGCCCTGTTCGCGGGCGGCGCGCGCCAGCACGATGTCGCCGCGATAGGCCGACAGCGCGCTGATGCCCATGGGGGCGATGCCGAAGGGCGAGGCATAGCGGCGGCCGAAGATCTCGGTCTGCTGGGTGCGGCGCGATACGTCCACCAGCACGCGCGGCGAAAACGAATATTGCGCAAAGGCGCTGCGGTTGCCGCGCAGGGACTGGTTGTCTTCGGCCGCGCCCGCGACGTAGCCGAATATCGGGCGCGGCAGGCGCCGTTTGGCGGCGGCCTCGAAATCGTCCAGCGACAGCATGCGCGCCAGCGCGCGCGGCAAGGGGCGGTCGGCCGAGGCGGCGCGGGGACTGGCGGTGGTCGAGATGATGGATGTCATGGCGGGCCGGCAAAAGCCCGTAATCTAGCAACGCCGATTCATCGCATAAAGCGAATAAAACTAGACATCCAAATTCGATTCAATCGAAGAAGTTGCGGCGGAATATTACGCAGGCAGCGCCATCAGCTCGCCCATGCGCACCGGACCCAGCACAGAAGGCGTGTCGGCCCAGCGGATCTGATTGGGGCCGAACAGCACGATGGCGGTGGAGCCCAGCTTGAAACGGCCCATTTCCGCGCCCTTGGCAAGATGGATCGGGGCGCGCGCCGCGTCGTCGTAGCGGGTGGATTTCACGCGGCGCTTGTGCGGCGTGACCAGGCCGGCCCATACGGTCTCGATGGAGGCGACGATCATCGCGCCCACCAGCACCAGGGCCATCGGGCCGTGCTCGGTGTCGAAGATGCAGACCACGCGCTCGTTGCGCGCGAACAGGCGCGGCACGTTGCGCGCGGTCAGCGGGTTGACAGAGAACAGGCGGCCCGGCACGTGGATCATTTCGCGCAGGGTGCCGGCAACCGGCATGTGCACGCGGTGATAGTCCTTGGGCGACAGATAGATGGTGGCGAATTGGCCGCCCTGGAACGGCGCCGCGCGCTCGGCGTCGCCGCCCAGCAGGTCGGCCACGCCGTAGTTGTGGCCCTTGGCCTGGAAGATGCGGCCGTGTTCGATCGCGCCCATCTGGCTGATGGCGCCGTCGGCGGGACAGACCACCGAACCCGGTTCGTCGTCCAGCGGCCGGGCGTCTTCCTTGAGCGCGCGCGTGAAGAAGTCGTTGAAGCAATCGTAGGCCAGCGGCTCTTCCTGCAGCGCTTCGCGCATGTCCACGCCATAGCGGCGGACAAAGCGCGAGATCATCCAGTTCTTGACCGCCGGTTCCCGGCAGTCGGATGCGTACCCGAAGAGCCGCGACACCAGGTGGTGGGGGGCGAGATACTGGCTGGCGAGGAAAAGTTGGTCTTTGATCGACATCTAGGAGCGCTGAGAAATGACCCCGCGGCTGGCCGCGGCATGGGCAAGCCCCGTTGGGGGCCCGCCTGCAGGCCCGGGACTGGCCGCGTCAAAAAACGTCGTCCCGCGTTGCAGCGGGACGGCGTGGTGATGAGCAGAGGGTGAATTCTACCGCTTTCAGGCGCACTTCAGGCATATGGATGCGCGCATGCGGCGTCGGGCGCAAGGACCCGGCGCCGCACGCATGCAGGCCGCTACAGCTCCAGCACGATGCGCCCGCCCTGGGCGCGCGAGCAGCAGGCCATCATGCGGGTGCCGGCCTCGCGCTCGGCGCGGGTCAGCACCACGTCGCGGTGGTCGACCGCGCCGCCCAGCACGCGCACCTCGCAGGAGCCGCAGAGTCCTTCCTCGCAATCGCTCTGCACGTCGATGTTGGCGCCGCGCAGCGCGCTCAGCAGGGTTTGGCCGGCCGGCACCTGCACCACGATGCCGGAGTCCTTCAACTCGGCCTCGAAGGCATGCTCCTTGGACGGGTCCAGCGTGGCAAGCGTGGAATGGAAGTGCTCCACGCGCAGGCTGTCCTCGGGCCAGGCGCTGCATGCGGCCTGCAAGGCGTCCAGCATGCGTTCGGGGCCGCAGGCGTAGATCTGTGTGCCGGCCTCGGGGCGGGACAGCAGGGCGGCGAAGTCGTTGCGGCTGCCTTCGCCGCTGATATGCAGGCGCAGGCGCTCGCCATGCAACTGCTGCAGCTCTTCCAGCATGGCCATGCTGGCGCGCGAACGCCCGCTGTAATGCAGTTCGTAGGCCATGCCCAGTTCACGCGCGCGGCGCGCCATGGCGCTGATGGGCGTGATGCCTATGCCGCCGGCGATGAAGATCAGGCGCTTGGCGCTTTCATCCAGGCGGAAGTGGTTGCGCGGACCGCGCGCGCGCACGATGCTGCCGACGCGCAGGTGCTGGTGGATCCAGGCCGAGCCGCCGCGGCCCGCCGTTTCCTTGAGCACGGCGATCTCCAGCGCATTCGCGGCCGCCGGATCGCCGCAAAGCGAGTATTGGCGCGACAGGCCCGTATCGCCGCATTCGACATCGATGTGCGAGCCCGGCGTCCAGCGCGGCAGCGGCTTGCCGTCGGGCGATTCCAGCCGGATGCGCGCGATGCCGTCGGCCGCGGCCGTGACCTGGGTCACCACCAGCTTGCGGCTGATGGCATGGGTGGAAGGTTCGCCGATGCGCACCGGCTGCGCTTGGACTAGCAGGGCGGGATCGCGGCGCTCGGGGTTGTCGGCCGGGTTCCATTCCACCCACAGATGCTCGGGGCCGCGGAATGATGTGTTGGGCACGTAGGTGAACTGCTGCTGCGCCAGGCGCATGTGCGGCAGGCGGCGGGTCAGTTCTTCCAGGAAGATCTGCATCTCCATGCGCGCCAGGTTCTTGCCCATGCACTGGTGCGCGCCATAGCCGAAAGTCAGCTGGTCGCTGGCGTTGTCGCGGCGGATGTCGAAGAAGTCGGCGTCGGCGAAATGGCGCTCGTCATGATTGGCCGACGAGGACACGATCAGCAGCTTGGCGCCCGCCGGGATCGCCACCCCGGCGATCTCGGTGTCGCGCGTGGCCAGGCGGCGCCAGGCCGCGACCGAGCCATTGTGGCGCAGGCATTCCTCGACCGCGTTGGGCAGCAGCCCGGGGTCTTCGCACAGTTCACGCCAGGCGTCGGGATGCTGCAGCAGCAGCTTGATGGCGTTGGCCGAGGCGTTGGCGGTGGTCTCGTGGGCCGCGACGATGCCGGCCATCATCATGGAATGCAGGTACGAGTCGGTGACGACCTCGGGATGGTCCTTCTGCTTGCGGATGCCGTACTGCATCCAGCCCGGCGCGTCGGGATTCTGGCGCATCTTGTCCAGGATCTTGCCTGCCAATTGCCAGAAATTGCCCACCGCGTGCGCGACCTCAACTTGTTCCTCGGGCTTGGGCCGGCCCCAGGTGTTGACGGTGTGCGCAATGGAGTATTTGCGCAGCAGGTCCATGTCTTCCTCGGGCACGCCCAGGAAGTGCAGGGCCACCGTCAGCGGCACTTCCCACAGCATCTGGTCGACCAGATCGGCGCGGCCGTCGTCGATGAAGCGGTCCACGTACTCGCGCGTCAGGCGCCGCACCATGGGTTCGTGGTGCTTGAGCTCGTCCGGCGTGAAGGGATCCATCAGCACGCGACGGCGCGGCATGTGGGCCGGCTCGTCCTCGTTGACCAGGGTGCGGTTCATGGCGTAGCCGTAAGTGGCCAGCACGGCGTTGGCCTCGGGGCCGGTCGGGGTGATCTTTTCCAGCGCGATCGAGGGGCTGTAGGTGTGGTTGTCGCGGAACACCGCCTTGATGTCGTCGTAGCGCGTCACCACCCAGTAGCCCAGCTTGGGGCTATAGAACACGGGTTCCTGTTCGCGCGCCCAGCGCACGTATTCGGGAGGATCCTGCTGGTAGCCGTCGCCGAAAGGATCGAATTCCGCCGCTCGCGGGCTGACCGGACAGGCTTGGGCCCGGGCCAGCGCGGCGTGGTCGATGGGACAGCCGCCGGTGGTGGCGGGCGGGGTGGGTGCGGGGGTGGAAGGGTGGCCCATGGTGTCGCTCCGAATTACAATTGCGTAAATCATATACGCATTGCGTAATTATTCAATTGGGGTAATCTCCGGGCTGCGTCCCCAGCCGCCCGGCGGCTCCTTCATCGCACCCATGAAACAGACTCCCGATCCTTCCTCCGTCCCCGCCACGACCGCCGAGACGCCGCGTCCGCGGGAAAGGCGCCAGCGTGTACAAGCTGCCGAAACCGGCATGGCCGTGCTCAAGGGGCTGGGCCGGCTGGGCGGGCGCGCCAGCCTTACGCTGCTGGCCGCGCAGGTGGATGAAAGTCCCGCCAAGGTGCACCGCTATCTGGTCAGCCTGATGGAAGAGGGCCTGGTGGCGCAGGATGCCGCCACTCAACAGTACTACCTGGGCCTGGAGGCGATGCTGCTGGGCCTGGCCGCGCTGCGCCAGGCCGATCCCATCCGCCTGGCCGAACCCAGCCTGGTGCGCCTGCGCGAAGACCTGGAAGTGACCTGCTTCATCGCGGTCATGGGCAACAAGGGACCTACCATCGTGCGCTTCGAGGAGCCGGGCCTGCCGGTGACAGTGAATGTGCGCATGGGCTCGGTGCTGTCCATGCTCTGGTCCGCGACCGGACGGGTGTTCCTGGCTTTGCAGGACGATGCGCGGGTGCGGGCGCTTGCCGAGGCCGAACTGGCGCGCGCGCCGGCCGACATGCGCGCGCAGCTGGATGCCGCCGACCCGATCGGCCGCCTGCGCCGCGAGGTGCTGGCCGCGGGCTGCGCCTCGGTGCGCGATACCAATCTGAAGGGCATCAGCGCCGTATCGGCGCCGCTGCTGGACCACAACGGCCGGCCCTGCGCCGCGCTGACCGCGCTGGGCGCGACGGGCGGCTTCGACGCCGCGGCGGATGGTCCGATCGCGCAGGCGGTGCGGCGCGAAGCCGAGGCCGCCAGCGTGCTGCTGGGTTATCAGGCGCCTTAGTCCGACTGGACCCGACCGGCGCCTCCGGACAAGCTGCGCAGCCATTCCATCGCCGCCTGCACCACCGGCATGCCCGCCGTATTGCGGTTGACCACGGCGCCGATGGCGCCGAAGTTGGCTTCCAGCCGTAGCGGCAGCACCGCCACGCCGCCTTGCCGCTCGCAGTAGCGCGCTATCGCCTGGGGCAGGGCCGCCAGGCGGTCATCCTGGTCCAGCAGCGCCAGCGTGGCCAGCAGCGAGTTGGACTGGATGCTGGAATCGGGCGGGCGCGCCCCGGCATGCACGAAAGCCTCGTCCAGGCGCTCGCGCATCATGGTGGCTTCCAGCGGCAGCACCCAGGGCCAGCGCGCAAGCTCGGCGGCCTCCAGCGCGTCGCGTCCGGCCAGCGGGTGGCCAGGGCGGGCCACCACCAGGATTGGTTCTTCGTGCAGGCGGATCACCTCGCAGTCCGCCGGCAGCAGGCGACTGCCCAGGCGGCCCAGCACAATGTCCAACTCGTCGCGCGCAAGCTTGTCCATGAGTTCTCCGAGCGCGCCTTCCACCAATTTCACTTCCAGGCGGGGCGACTGGCGCAACAGATGCGTGATCAGTTGCGGCGCGAGTTTGGGCGCGGCCGAGGGCAAGGTGCCCAGGCGCAGCAGGCTGGCGCCGCGCTCTTCGGCGGCCAGCAATTCCGCTGCCACCCGCTGGGCCGCGCCCAGGCTGTGCCGGGCGTGGCGGATCATAACCATTCCGGCATTGGTCGGTAGGGTGCCATGGGTCCCGCGCTCGAATAGCGCATAGCCCACCTGTTCCTCCAACTGCGCCAGCGCCTTGGAGGCGGCGGGCTGGGACATATGCAGGCGCTCGGCGGCGCGGCCCAGGTGACGCTCGTCGTCCAGCGCGACCAGCAGTTCGGCATGACGCCGCTTGAGATGGGTGCTGGCGCGCTCTGGCATGGCGATTCATATTCATATGGTTATGAATCGTTCAGTTTATTTCATTTCACGCGGACACCGGGCCCTGGGCATACTTGCCGCTCTACGAAAGACAGGCGCGCCCCGGCCAGGCCAGGGAAGGGCGCCGCGATGGAGACGAAGCAATGAAGAAATTCTGGATGGCCCTGGCCGCAAGCTGGGCCTGTGGCATGACGGGCGCGGCGGCTGCCGCAGATGCGTATCCGGCGCGGCCGGTGCAGATCGTGGTGCCGTTCTCGCCGGGCGGCGCGGTGGACGTGCTGGCGCGCCAACTGGCGCAGCGCCTGGAACCCCGCGGCTACACCCTGGTGGTGGAGAACAAGCCGGGTGCGGGCGGCAATATCGCCGCATCCATGGTGGCGCGCGCCGCGCCCGACGGCTACACGCTGCTGATGGGCACCACCAATACGCACGGCATCAATAGCGCGCTGTACGCCAGCCTGCCTTATGACCCGGTGCGCGACTTCGCTCCGGTCGGCCTGGTGGCGGACAACGTGGTGGTGCTGCTGGCCAACGCCGAGTTTCCGGCTTCGACGCTGGCGGAAGCCGTCAAGCTGATCAAGGCCAATCCCGGCAAGTACACCTATGGCTCGCCCGGCCTGGGCACGGTGCACCAGTTGGCGATGGAGCAGTTGAAGCACGCTGCCGGCCTGGATGTGGTGCATGCACCGTACAAGGGCGCCGCGCCGGCGATGGCCGACCTGGTCGCCGGCCACGTGCCGCTGATGATAGGCGGCATCGCGCCGGCCATTCCTTTCCTGGCGTCCGGCAAGGTGAAGGTGCTGGGCGTGGCCAATACCGAAAAGTATGCCGCGCTGCCCGACGTGCCGCTGTTCTCCGACGTGGCCGCGGGCGTCGCGGTGCGGTCGTGGATCGGGCTGTTCGCGCCCGCCGGCACGCCACCCGCGGTGGTGAAGAAGCTGAGTGCGGACCTGCAGGCCGTGCTTACCGACGGCGCCTTCGAACAGGCGCTGCAGCCCCTGGGCATGGTGCCGATCTACATGACGCCCGAGGCGTTCGGCGACATGGTCAAGCGCGACATGCCGGCGTGGCGCGCGGCGGTGGAGATGTCCGGAGCCAAGCAATGAGCCGTGCCGCGAAGCCCGTCAATTTTCTGTTGTTCATCACCGACCAGCACCGCGCCGACCATCTGGGCGCCTATGGCAACCAGGTGGTCCGCACGCCCAACCTGGACCGCCTCGCCGCGTCCGGTTGGCGGGCTGACAACATGCACGTGGCCACGCCCATCTGCATGCCGAACCGCGCCAGCCTGATGACCGGGCGCTATCCGTCCGCCCACGGCGCGCGCCACAACGGCATCGCGCTGTCGCTGCGCAGCCGCACCTTTGTCGAAGCCATGCGCGAGGCCGGCTACGGCACCGCGCTGGTCGGCAAGGTGCACTTGCAGAACATGACCGACATCCCGCCGTCCTGGCCGGTGCGTGCGGAGGACAGACTGCCGC
Organism: Achromobacter sp. D7-1; assembly: GCF_059760445.1. Taxonomy (NCBI): domain Bacteria; kingdom Pseudomonadati; phylum Pseudomonadota; class Betaproteobacteria; order Burkholderiales; family Alcaligenaceae; genus Achromobacter; species Achromobacter sp. D7-1. Next base: position 44,313 of record NZ_JCBAMT010000029.1, read on the forward strand.
GCGAGGCGGTTGAACCCGATGCCGGCCGCTATGACCAGGAGCAGCGCAAGCTGTGGTTGGAACATGCCGACCACGAGTTGAGCTATCCCTACTACGGCTTCGACCAGGTGGACCTTGTCGACGACCACAGCGACGACGTGCACGGGCATTACCGGCGCTGGTTGCGACGCGTGCATCCTGAGATCGAGGCGCTGATCGGCCCGGCGCATGCCATTCCCACGCCGGAGTACGAACTGACGCGCATCCGCCAGGCTTGGCGCACGCGCGTGCCTGAAGAGCTGTATCCCACGGCCTACATCGCCGACCGCAGCATCGATGCGCTGCGCGGCTATGCGGCGTCGGACCAGCCGTTCTTCCTGCAATGCTCGTTCCCCGATCCGCACCATCCCTTCACGCCGCCGGGACGCTTCTGGGATCTGCACAAGCCCGAGGACATGGAGCTGCCCGCGTCCTTCCACGGCACAGGAACCCCGCCGCCGCACGTGGCCTGGCTGCGCGCCCAGCGTGACGCCGGCACCGCGGTCAAGCACACGCCCGCGATCTTCTCCTGCAACGAGCGCGAGGCGCGCGAAGCGCTGGCGCTGAACTACGGCTCGATCGCCAACATCGACAACCAGATCGGCCGGGTGCTGGCCGAGCTCGACGCGCTGGGGCTGGCCGACAACACGGTGGTGATCTTCACCAGCGACCATGGCGACTACCTGGGCGACCATCAGCTGATGCTGAAGGGGCCGATCCATTACCGCGGCCTGACGCGCGTGCCATTCATCTGGCACGATCCCGCGGCCACGCCGACGGCGGGCGCCGCCAGCGACGCCTTGCTCAGCACCATCGACGTCGCGCCCACCGTGCTGGCGCGCGCCGGCGTGCAGCCTTACAACGGTATCCAGGGGCGCGACATGGCCGGACTCATCAACGGGCGCGAGGCGGCCGTGCGCGACGCGCTCATGATCGAGGAAGAAGGTCAGCGCGTGATCCTGGGCTTCAACAGCCGCATCCGCTGCCGCACCTTGCTGGCGGACGGCTTTCGCGTCACGGTCTACGATGGCGCGCGCTGGGGCGAGCTGTACGACCTGAAGCAGGATCCGCACGAGCTGCGCAACCTGTGGGACGAGCCGGCGCATGCCGGTGATCGCGCGAGGCTGCTGGAACGGCTGGCCTTTGGGATGCTGGAGCACATCGACACCAGCCCCTATCCGAGCGCGCTGGCGTGATGCGTGGCGCGCGGCCCATCGGGGCCAGCGCGCAGCATCTTAAGCGGCCTTGGCGGCCAGCTTGGTCTTGTATAGCCAGTCCTTGTAGTCGTCCAGGTCGCCATCGAAGGGGCTGACCTCGCCGTCGGCCACGATGATGAATTCATCGGTGGTGGCACGCAGCAGGTGGCGGTCGTGCGATACCAGCATCAGCGTGCCTTCGAACTGGGCCAACGCGGTGGTCAGGGCTTCGCGGGTTTCCAGGTCCAGGTGGTTGGTGGGCTCGTCCAGCAGCAGCAGGTTGGGGCGCTGCCAGACGATCAGGGCCAGCGCCAGCCGGGCTTTTTCGCCGCCGGAGAACGGCGCGATGGAACTGGTGGCCATGTTGCCGTTGAAGTTGAAGCTGCCCAGGAAGTTGCGCAATTCCTGCTCGCGCACGGTGGGCGCGATCTTCGTCATATGCCACAGCGGTGATTCGTCATGGCGCAGCATCTCCACCTGGTGCTGGGCGAAGTAGCCGATCGACAGTCCCTTGTTGAACTGCGCCTCGCCGGCCAGTGTTGCCAGTTCGCCCGCGATGGTCTTGATGAAGGTGGACTTGCCGGCGCCGTTGATGCCCAAGAGGCCAATGCGCTGGCCAGCCTGCAGCGAAAAATTGATGCCCGACACGATGATCTTGTCGGACTCGACTTCCGTTTCCTCATCCGCGATGCGATAGCCGGCGCTGACCGCGTCCATGGTCAAGAGCGGATTCGGCGCGCGCAAGGGCTCGCGGAACTCGAACGAGAACTCGGCGGCCGCGCGCAGCGGCGCCACTTCTTCCATGCGGGCCAGCGCCTTGATGCGGCTCTGCGCCTGGCGCGCCTTGCTGGCCTGGGCCTTGAAGCGGTCGATGAAAGACTGCAGGTGCGAGCGCTGGCGCATCTGCTTTTCCATCATGCCTTGCGCCAGTTCCAGCTGGGCGGCGCGCTGGCGCTCGAAGGACGAATAGTTGCCCGAATAGCGCTTGAGCTTGCGCTCATCGATATGGACGATGACGTTGACCACGCCATCCAGGAAATCGCGGTCGTGCGAAATGACGATGAGCGTGCCCGGATAGCGCTTGAGCCAGTCTTCCAGCCAGATGATGGCGTCCAGGTCCAGGTGGTTGGTGGGCTCGTCCAGCAACAGCAGGTCGGACGGGCACATCAGCGCCTGGGCCAGGTTCAGGCGCATGCGCCAGCCGCCGGAAAAGCTCGTCAGCGGCAGGTGCATCTGCGCCTGCGTGAAGCCCAGGCCGGTCAGCAATTGCTCGGCGCGCGAATGCACGGTGTAGGCGTCGGCATCGGCCAGCGCGGCATAGATGTCGGCCATGCGCAGGCCGTTCTCGGTGCTTTCGGGTTCGGCTTCGAGCTGCGCCAGTTCCGCTTCCAGCTTGCGCAAGGTCACATCGCCGTCGATCGCGTACTCAATGGCCGGCCGGTCCAGCGCGGGCGTTTCCTGCGCCACATAGGCCATGCGCCAGCTGGAGGGGTAGTCGAGGTCGCCCTGGTCGGCGTGCAGCGTTCCGCGCAAAAGGCCGAACAGGCTGGACTTGCCGGCGCCATTGGCGCCGATCAGGCCGATCTTGTCGCCGGGGTTGAGCAGCAGGTCGACCTTGTCGAGCAAGGGCTTGACGCCCCGCATGAGTGAAACTTGTTGGAAGCGGATCATGGATGGTGCAACAGGGACGCGGCAGAATTCCCGCCGGCCGGGCGCGCTGAAAAATAATCGGGGAAGGGGGCGCACGGGCGGCGCGACAGGCGGACGGAACGGGCGTTCGTTCCACGTCAAAGGGCGGTATTGTACAGGGCGCGGCGCGCCAGGCAGGCGCGATGGCGTCGGCTAGCGCGAGGCGAACCGGCTGTCCAGCACCCGCCGCAGGCGAACCGCGTCGCCGAAGCGCGAGCCGCTGGTGCCCTGCGCGTTGAGCAGCACCATGGCCAGGTTGCGTTTGTCGACCTTCACCGCCATGACCAGGCAGTCGCCGGCTTCGCGCGTGGTGCCGGTTTTGGACACCAGGATGTCCCATTGCGGACGGCCCACCAGGATGTTGGTGTTGCGGAAGGTCTGGCCGGCGGCCTGGTAGCTGGTTTCGCCGGTGTACTGCGAGATCAGCGGCTGCGCGGAAATCGCAGTGAGCAACTTGACGAGGTCCCTGGCCGAGGACTGGTTTTCGTTGGACAGGCCGCTCGGTTCGGCGAAGCTGGAGTCGCTCATGCCGAGGGCGCGGGCTTCGGCGTTCATCGCCGCGACGAAGGCTGCCGTGCCGCCGGTATAGGTGCGCCCCAGGGCCTGCGCGGCGCTGTTTTCGGATGGGACCAGCGCCAGGCGCAGCAAATCGGCGCGGCTCAGTTTGGTGCCGGCCGTCAGGCGCGAGGGCAGCTCACTGGCGGAGCGGGTGTCGCTGGCGTCGATGGTGATGATTTCATCCATGGGCAGGCCGGCCTTCACCAGCGTCAACGCCGTCATCAGCTTGGTGATGGAGGCGATGGGCCGCACAGCGCCCTCGTTGCGCGCGAACAGGATTTCGGAGGTGTCCAGGTCCTGGACCAGGATGGTGCTGGACTTGAGCTTGCCGATTTCCTTGGCCGGATCGCGGGTGACCAGCGAGGCGTTGACGGCTGCGTCCGGGTCCTGCGGATCGGGCTGCGCGCCCCAGCGCTGGACCGCGATGCGCTTGCCGTAGCCATGCTGGCACATCGGCAGGGAGGGCTGGGAATTGCACGGGTGGAAATTGGCAGCTTGAGCCCGCGCCGGCGCCGGCAAGCCCGCAGCGGTGGCGGCCCATAGCGCCGCCGCGCAGAATGACATCGATACTTGCCGCAAGATCAGCGCCACGATCTCTCCCAGATTCGCCGGGTCCGCGCCCGAAGACGCGTTACCGGAATATGCATTTGAAAGCTGATATTACTGCGGCGGGCGCTTTTGTCGCCGCCGTGTTTGCCCGCGCATGGCGGCGCAGGCTACGCGCGTGGCCTTGCATCCGCACGGCCGTATCTGCGGGACAGGGCGCTAGGCGCGCGGAATGGCCTCGGCCAGCGCCAGCAGCCGTTCCGCCTCGCGCGCGTGCAGGTTCTCCACCAGGGCGCCGTCGACCACGGCCACGCCCAGACCGGCGGCCTGCGCGGCCTGCCAGGCGTCCAGGCGCTTGCGCGCGGTGGCAAGTTCTTCTTCCGTAGGCGCGAAGGCGGCGTTGGCCGCCGCGATCTGTTTTGGATGGATGAGCGTCTTGCCATCGAATCCCTGGTCTCGCCCCTGCCGGCAGGCCGCCTCCAGGCCGGCGTCGTCGTGCAGGTCCAGGTGCACGCCGTCCAGCGCCGCCAAGCCGTGGGCCCGCGCCGCCATCACCGCCATCGATCGCGCCCACAGGGTTTCTTCGCGCGATGGGGTGTGGCGCGCGTGCAGGTCCTTCACCAGGTCCGAGGTGCCGACGACGATGGCCGCCAGTCTCGGATGACCGCAGGCGATGGCGTCCAGACGCAGAAAGCCCAAGGGCGTTTCCGCCATGGCCCACAAGGGCAGGCTGGCAGGCGCGCCCGCCGCGTCCAGCGCCCGCGCGAGCGCGTCGAGTTCGGCGGCGGACTGTACCTTGGGCAACAGCACCGCGTCGGCGCCCGCCTGGGCTATGGCCCGGACGTCGTCCAGGCCCCAGGGCGTGTCCAAGGCATTGACGCGCACCACGCATTCGCGGCGGCCATAGCCGCCGGCGCGCAGCGCCGCGGCGACTTGGTCGCGAGCCTGCGCCTTGGCGTCGGGCGCGACGGCGTCTTCCAGGTCGAGGATCAGGACGTCGGCGTCGAGGTTGCGCGCCTTGTCCAGCGCGCGCGCATTGGCGCCAGGCATATAGAGGACGGAACGGCGGGGTCGGATCGGAGGATGCATGAGGCGGTTTCAGTTCTTGGCGTTGCCGACGATACGCACGGGCGTGGTGCACACATAGCCCACGCCGTACACCGTGCGTATGCCCATATCGCCGCCTGCCTGCGCGCGCAGCTTGCGGCGCAGGCGGTGCATATGGGCATCCAGCCGGTGCGTGTCGTAGGCCTCCACGCTGGCGCCCAGCGCTTCGATCAGGCGGTCGCGCGACAGGGGCAGCGGTGCGGCCTGGATCAGTGCGCCGATCAGCCGGCTTTCGGTGTCGGTGATGTCCACGCAGACTTGCTGCGGCGACATCAACGTGCGCCGCGCCGGATCGAAGCGCCAGGCGTCGGATTCGGGCGCATCGGCATCGCCCGCCGGCACCACGCGCAGGCGGCGCGATAGCGATACCAGAGTGGCCCCCAGCTCGGCCAGGTTGACGGGTTTGGTGAGGTAGTGGTCGGCGCCCAGGCTCAGGCCCGAGACCTTGTCTTCGCTCAACAGGCGTCCGGTCAGCATGATGATGCCCATGGACGGGAAGGAGGTCCGCAAGTGGGACACGCGGGTCAGCGCGTCGCCGTCCGGCAGCATGGCGTCCAGCACCAGGATGCCCGGCGTGACGGTGAGCAACAGCTGGTCCAGCTCGGCCAGGGAGCCGGCAGTGAGGATGCTGCGGTCCAGACCGAGGTCTTCTATGTACTCGGCGATGGTGTCGCGCCAGTCTCCGTGGTCGTCGACAATGATGATGGTCACGGCGAGTCCGGCGTCAGCGGTTGCGCGCAAGGAGGTTCGAGTGCAAACACGCCATCCGCTCCTTGTATCTGGGTCTTCTTGTATAGGGGGAGTCCGCGAGCGCGATATTTTTCGTATCGCGCGCTTGCGGAGAATATCATCATCGCCGCTGCGGCGCCGCGTCAAGAATCAAGGATGGCAGCCGCGCGATGGAGAACTTTGGGTTGGTCAAAAAATGAGCAGCCCGTTGCGCGTCGGCCGAACGGCCATCAGCCATGGGTTCGAGCCTGTTTTATCCACAGAAATTGTGGATAAGACCAGCGCTGTGGATACTGTGCTTTTTATGTAGGCAGGTGCTCGACCGGGACGCCGGGCGGCACCTTGCGCATACGGTCGCGCTCGATGCGCGGCGAGGCAAAACGGGTCTTGCGCGCGGCCGCATTCTGCAGCAGCACGGACAGCACCGCGCCCTTGTCCTGTATCCATTGGGTTTTGCCGCGCAGCAATTTCATCGCGCTCTCGGCCGTGCCCAGGCGATAGGTCATGGAGTTGATCTGGACCGAGGTCTTGCCGTTGAAGAGGGACACGTCCTGTTCGGTGATTGCTGCGGCGTCGAGGTTGTTGCTGTCGTGGTCGATGCGGTAGACGAACTTCAAGCCGCTGTGCGGGTCCAGCGCCACCACGAGTTTGTCGGACCCCGATATGTCGGACAGCATGCCGATCACCGGCGACTCGACCAATTGGTTGCCGCGCTGTTCCTCGGTGTAGATGTATATCGTGTAGCGCGCGGGCGCGGCGAAAGTCTGTTGCATACCTGGCTTCAATAGTGCGGGGCGGGCCTTGCGGCCCGGACAAGCTGCGAAAAGAGCGTGGCGGCCCGGCCTACGCGCCCGACCTACGCGGCCCGACGCATGCGCATCAGCAGGCGGGCTTTGACCGCGGGCCAGTCCTCGTCGAGGATCGCAAAGTAGATCATGTCGCGCGCGCGTCCCGATTGCGCAATCAGGTGCTTGCGGAACACGCCTTCCTCCACGCCGCCGATGCGCAGGATGGCCTGGCGCGATTGCATGTTGCTCACTTCAGTCTTGAATACAACGCGCATGATACCAATTGTTTCAAAGGCGTGCTGCAACAACAGAAACTTGGCCTCGGTGTTGGCGCCGCTGCGCTGGTTTGCGGGTGTGAGCCAGGTGCCGCCGATTTCCAGGCGCTTGTGGGCCAGCGCAATGTCCATGTAGCGCGTCGCGCCGATGATCTGGCCATTGTCCTGGCGCACGATGACGAACGGCAGGCAATGGCCTTCGCGTTGGCCGGCCAGCGCGCGATCCACATAGCGCTGCATGTCGTCCGGCGTCTGTACAGCTTCGGGCTGCAGGCGCCACAGCTCGGGATGCAGGCCAACCTGCGCGAGCGCGGCCGCATGGCTGGCGGCCAGGGGTTCAAGGCGCACGACCTCGCCAGCGAGCGTGACGGGTGGGAGGCGAGGGGGTGTCATGGCGTATTCCTTGGGAGCAACGAAGACGGTGGAGGCGTGCCGCGCAGGAAGGGATTCTACGCGCGAGCGCTCTTGCCGAACACCGCCTGCGAGAGCAGAATCCGCCGCATGAAAACAGACGCCTTGGTCTTGGGTGCGGGCATCGTCGGGGTCAGCACCGCCCTGCATCTGGCGGCGCGCGGCCGTTCCGTGGTGCTGCTGGACCGGCGCGGCCCCGGCGAGGAAACCAGTTACGGCAACGCCGGCCTGATCGAACGCGCCAGCGTGATTCCCTATGCCTTTCCGCGCGACTGGCGCAGCCTGTGGCGCTACGCCAGGAACAATACGCCGGACGTGAGCTACCACCCCCGCTTCCTGCCGCGCATCGCGCCGTGGCTGCTGCGCTACTGGTGGCATTCGGCGCCGTCGCGCCTGGCGCGCGCGGCCGAGGCCATGCTGCCGCTGATCGAGCGCAGCGTGGCCGAGCACGATGCGCTCAAGGACGAAGCAGGTATCTCCCATCTATTCCGGCGCAACGGCTGGATCGATGGCATGCGCAGCGAGGCGGGCCTGACCCAGGCCGTCGCCGAGGCGCAGGCGCTGGCGCCCTATGGCCTGAACTACCGCGTGCTGGACCGCCAGGCGCTGGCGGCGCTGGAGCCCTCGCTATCGCGCATGGCGGGCGCGGTGCATTGGCTGGATCCGGTCAACGTGTCGGACCCCGGCGCCGTGACGCGGGGCTATGCGGCCTTGTTCGAGCGGCGCGGCGGCGTGCTGGCGTGCGGCGACGCGCGCAGCCTCAAGCCATCGGGCAAGGGTTGGCAGGTGCAGGGCGAACAGGGCCTGATCGAGGCCCGCGACGTGGTCGTGGCGCTGGGTCCGTGGTCGCCGGACATCCTGCGCCCGCTGGGCTATCGCCTTCCCATGGCGGTCAAGCGCGGTTATCACCAGCACTTCGCGCTGGAGGACGGCGCGGCCTTGTCGCATCCGGTGGCCGACATCGAAAGCGGTTTCCTGGTGACGCCCATGACCCTGGGCGTGCGCTTGACGACCGGCGCGGAATTCGCGGCGCGCGATGCGCCGCCTTCACCGATCCAGATCCAGCGCACGCGCGCGCTGGCCCGCCAGCTGCTGCCGCTGGGCGAGGCCGTGGAGCGCGAGCCTTGGATGGGATGCCGGCCCTGCATGCCGGACATGCGGCCGGTCATCGGACCGGCGCCGCGCCATCCAGGACTATGGCTGGCCTTTGGCCACGCACATCATGGTTTCACGCTGGGACCGGTGACGGGCAAGCTGCTGGCCTGCATGATCACGGGCCAGGCGCCGGACATGGATCCGGCGCCTTACCGCGTCGGCCGCTGAGGGCGGACGCGGCAAGGCAGGAGGGAAAGGGCTTTCGGGCCTGAATCCCGGACCCGACACGCGGGCCGCAAATTCAGGCCGGAGCGTCAGGCCTGCTTTGCGGCCTTTTCGCGGCGCTGGCGCACGGCCAGGGCCAGCGTTTCCAACACGGGCGCGGTCTGCGACCAGCCCAGGCAGGCGTCCGTGATGGACACGCCGCGACGCAGCGGCAGGCCGGGCTTCAGGTCCTGGCGGCCCTCTTCGAGATGGCTTTCGATCATCACGCCGGTGATGCGGCCGTCGCCCTGGGCGATCTGCGCGGCAATGTCGTTGGCCACGTCGACCTGGCGCAGGTGCGACTTGTTGGAATTGGCGTGCGAGCAGTCGATCATGACCTGTTCGCGCTGCCCGGCCGCGCGCAAGGCGGCGCAGCAAGCGTCGACGCTTGCGGCATCGTAGTTCGGGCCTTGCTTGCCGCCGCGCAGGATGACGTGGGTGTCCTGGTTGCCGCGGGTTTCGAAGATGGCGGCCATGCCCATTTTGGTCATGCCCATGAAGGCATGCTTGGCGCTGGCGGCGACCATGGCGTCGGCTGCGATCTGCACGCCGCCGTCGGTGCCGTTCTTGAAGCCCAGCGGGCAGCTCAGGCCCGAGCTCAGCTGGCGGTGGCTGGGGCTTTCGGTGGTGCGCGCGCCGATGGCGCCCCAGGCGATCAGGTCGGCGATGTACTGCGGGCTGAGCAGGTCCAGGAATTCGGTCGCGATCGGCAGGCCCAGGCCGCTGATGTCCAGCAGCAGTTCGCGTGCGCGGCGCAGGCCTTCGTTGATGCGGAAGCTGCCGTCCAGGCGCGGGTCATTGATGTAGCCCTTCCAGCCCACTGTGGTGCGCGGCTTCTCGAAGTACACCCGCATGACGATGAGCAAGTCCTTCTGGTGCTGTTCGGCAGCGGTGCGCAGCAGGCGGGCGTACTCCATGGCCTGGCCATGGTCATGGATGGAACAGGGACCGACCACCAGCACCAGGCGGTCGTCGCGGCCGTGCAGCACGTCGGCGATCTGGACACGGCTTTGCTCGACCAGCGTCTGGATCTCGGTCGAAACCGGCAGCTCGTCTTGCAGCAGTGCGGGCGAAATCAAGGGGCGGACCGCGCTGATGCGGGTATCGTCCGTGCGCGTATTGTCCTGGGTGGAGTCGGCCGCGCCGACCTCGCGGTCGTGCAGGGGGTCGTCAATGCGGGTCAAGGGTAGCTCCGTGCCGTAGATGCGGAAATAAAGACATCTATTATGGCACCGGCCGCGCCGCGGGGCGACGGAAGGCTGCCTCCGTCTGGCTGATGTTCCCGATACTACGACTATCGGCGATGGGCTTGCATTAACCCGTTAGCAATAACGACAGTCCGGGCGCGAATGCCTTAGCATGGTGTACACAGTTTCCAGCGGCCGCCTGCGGGGGCCCGCCCTATATGAGTAGGACGGTAGACCATGCCTAAAACGGAACCCGGCGGGACCCGACGGATACTACTCGTCGAAGACCATCCGGTTGAACGCGCTTATCTGCAGAATGTGCTGCTGGCGCTGGGTTTCCGCCGGGTGGCCGGCCTGGGCAGCAGCATCGAAGCCGTCACCGCGCTGGCGCGCCAGTTCTACGACGTGGTCATCAGCGACATCGTCACGGGCGAGGGCGACGGCACGCGCCTGCCCAATGAGCTGCGCCGCCTGGTGGACGCCGGCCGCCTGAAGAGCATGCCGCCCATCATCTGGATCAGCAGCCTCAGCGATGAACTGTTGCAGTCGCATGTGCGGCTGGCCTTGCAGGCCGGCTGTCCGTCCGCGCAGGCGCTGTCCAAGCCGGTATCGCGCACGGCCATGCAGCAGGCGATCAAGACCGCGCTGCGCAGCCTGGACGAGGACGACGCCGAGTCGCCGCGGCCGCGTTCCCTGCGGCGCGACGTCATCGAGGCCGCGCTGGGCCATGCCTTGATCACGGGGCAGGGCATGAGCGTGGTGCTGCAACCGCAGATGAGCCTGTCCACGGGACGGGTGCTGGCCGCCGAGGCGCTGTCGCGCTGGGACCATCCCGAACTGGGCGCGATCCCCGCGTCGGACTTTGTGCCCGCCGCGCATCGGCTGGGCCTGGACCGCACCTTGTTCTGCCGGGTCACCGACCGGGTGCTGGAAGTCCTGCAGCGCATGCATGCCGAGGACATCGCCGTGCCCATCGCGATCAATGCCTCGGCCTCCACGCTATGCTCGCGCGACCTGCCGGGTCTGCTGGAGCAGCGCGTGGCGCAGGCCGGCCTGCCGGCGCGGCTGGTCAAGGTCGAGCTGACCGAAGACGAGCCGGTGACCGATTGGCTGGCCCTGTCCTCGGCGTTGAACCTGCTGCGGGTGCGCGGCTTTGAATTGGCGATGGACGATTTCGGCGCCGGCATTGCTTCCATGCGCCTGTTCTCGGCCATGCCGTTCACGGAACTGAAGATAGACCGCGACTTCATCGTGCACATGCACCGCGAGCCGGCGTCGCGCGCCGTGGTCGCGGCCGCCATCGAGATGGGCCGCGTGCTGGGCCGGCGCGTGGTGGCCGAAGGCGTGGAGCACGAGCGCGACGTGGAACTGCTGCGCGAGCTGGGCTGCGACATGGCGCAAGGCTACGGGATTTCCGTGCCGCTGGAAGCCGACGCCTTCATCGAGTTCTGCCGCACGCATTGATGCTGCGCGCGGCATGCCGACGGGCACACGGCTCCAGCAGGAAGCTTGCCAGATGCGCTGAGCGTCTCAGATTCCGGAAACCTCGATATCGCCCGGATAGTCCGCCGAGAACTTCAATACCGTTTCGCGCGACTTGCCGGGCTCCATTTCCCAGTCCCAGACCAGCTTGCCGTCTTCCTCGCGCTTGATCTCGCGATCGGCCGGCGACAACAGCTTGACCACGATCTTCTCGTTGCGAGAAATGGGCAGGCGGTCCTTGAACGACACTTGCTCCTTGGTGGCCTTGTTGTTCTTGACCGTGATCTTGTACTCGTAGGTCACGCGCTTGCCGCTGCCGGAAAAACCGGTGCTTTCGGTATAGCGGTTGACCAACTGGCGCTTGATCGAAATGCCTTCATCGGCGCCCAGCGCCAGTTCGAGCTTCTCGCCGGGCATCACCGCCTTCATGGCGCTGGCCGCCACGAAGGCGTCGTCCAGGAAGGTGTTGAGCGAGCCGGCCAGGAACGGGAAGTCGGTGTTGTTGCTGGCATGCGCCGTCAGGAACATGGCTTCGCGCAGCGCCGGCGTGGACTGGTACTGCAGCGTGGCAGGCAGCTTGGCCGTGGCGATGGCCACGCGCTGCGAGGAGTTGTCGGACAGCAGCGTGGCCGGATTCTTGATCTGGAACGATGCGCTGGTCGCTTCGGCCTGCACCTGGGCGGTGGCCTGCTCCAGCGGTTCCGGCACCATCTCGACGGCGGGCGCCCCGGCGTCCTCGAAGGACTGGACCCGCTGGCGCGACATCTTGGCCTGGGCTTCGGCCTGCTGCATGGCCGCCACCGGAGCGGGGCTGGGACGCGGGCGGGGCGGAGGCGGCGGGGCGGCCACATCCACGATCCACGGCTGCAGCGCGGGCGCGCCGCCGCCCAGCGAGGGGCGCGCGGTCGACAGCGTGAGCTTGACGTTGTTCCAGTCTTCGCCGGTGTTCTGGCGGATGACGCCGAAGTAGCCCAGGTCCACGCTGCGGTCCGCCGGACGCAGGCGCGCGTCATAGGCGGGCGTCCAACGGGCGCCGGCCACGGCGTAGGAAACGTTCAGGTCCAGCTTGCCCGCGCGCGCCAGGTTGACGCGCAAGGTGACAGTCTTGGTGCGGCGATTGAGCGAGTTCTGCAATTGGCCCAGCTGGTTCTGCAAGGCGGTGAGTTCACGCTCCAGCGCCTCTTTCTGCTCCGCGACGCGGCGCAGCCCGGCCAGCGCGCGGGCCAGTGAATCCGCGCTCAGCGACTGGATCGCCTTCAGTTCGTCCAAGGTCAGGCGCGCGCCGTCCTTGGCGGGTTCGGTGGCGCCGCGCTGCATCATCAGCACCAGCTCGCGCTGGTTGTCCAGCACCGCGGCTTCATCGTCCAGCAGCGCCTGCTGGCCCTGCAGCTTGCGCACTTGTTCTTCCAGCTGCTTGACGCGCTCGTTGGCGGTGTCGGCCTGATAGGCGTCGCGCACTTTCACGTCCAGCAGCGTGGCCTGGCCGGTACTCTTGGCCGAGACTTGCAAGGAGTTTTCCTGCAGGCTGGCGGGCAGCTTCTCCAGCACCAGCTCGTGTTCGCCGGCGGCCAGCTCGCTGCTGGCGGCGCGCGTCACGACGGCGCGGTCCTGGTAGACGGTCACGGAACCGATGGAAGAGGCCAGCCCGGCGGCAGCGGCCAGGCCGGGGATCGTCGCGATGGCCAAGGCCAGAAGGGTACGTCGCACTATTTCACCTTTAGACAGGTTGGAATCGCGCGGCGCCGTGCCCCTCGACAGGGACGGACCGCCGCGCGCGCCAAATTTACATTGCGGTCCGGACGCGGGTCTTACAGAAGATGACAAACGCGACAGTGCGATACCGTGGCGCCTCCTAGGGGTGGGCCAGTTCGCGCAACATGTCGACGGCATTGGCGGCCGCGGTCGAACGGTCGTGGCGGCGGTAGGCCATGTCCAGCAGCGCGTGCGGCGCGTCGCCCTTGATCGGCCGGTACTCGATGCCTTGCGCGCCCATGTGCCGCATCGCCGCGGGCACGATGGAAATGCCGACGCCGGCCGCCACCAGGCTGACGATGGATGCCATTTGCGGCGCTTCCTGGATGACCCGCGGCGCGAAACCGGCGCGCAGACAGGCCGACATGATCGCGTCGTACAGGCCGGCGCCGATGGGACGCGGATACAGCACGAAGTCCTCATCCGCCAGCGCCGCGATCGGCACGCTGCGCTTGCGGCTGAGCGAGTGGTCAGGCGGCAGGGCCACCAGCATGGGTTCATCCAGCACGCGTTCGGATTCGAATTCCGGGTCCAGCACGTAAGGCGGACGCACGAATGCCACGTCGACTTCGCCTGCGCGCAGGCCGCGCAGCAGCGAGACCGTGTTGCTTTCCGTGAGCGTCACGCGCACGTCGGGATAGCGGTCCCGGTAGGCGCGGATGGCCTGCGGTAAATAGGGGTGGAACACGGCGGATGCCGTGAATCCCACCGTGATCGCACCGCGTTCCCCGCGCCCCAGGCGGCGAGCCGTGTCGATGGCGCGGTCGGCGCTGGCGAGGATGGCACGCGCGTCGTCCAGGAACTGCGCGCCGGCTTCGGTCAGCGCGATGCCCCGCGGCAGGCGCAGAAAGAGCGGAGTGCCGATCTCGCGCTCCAGCTGCTGGATCTGCTGGCTCAGCGGCGGCTGGCCTATGCCCAGCCTGGCGGCGGCGCGCGTGAAGTGCAGTTCTTCGGCGACGGCGGTGAAATAACGCAGGTGGCGCAGTTCCATCGTTATTAAATATGGCGGGAGTGAGTTTCATATATTGGACATATGAAGGGGAAAAGTCTACCTTGATCGCGTGGGTTGCATGCCCGCTGCTTTCGAGAATTCCGATGTCTTCCCCCTCCGCCTGTTCTTCCTCTTCAACCTCCGAGTCCGCCCCGGCGGCGCCTGTTCTCACGCCTTCCGATCATCTTGCCCGCGGCACTGCGGGGTTGCGGCGCGCCCAATGGGCCTTGTTCGCGGCCGGCTTTTCCACGTTTTCGCTGCTGTATTGCGTGCAGCCGCTGATGCCTCTGTTCACCCACGCTTTCGGCGTATCGGCTGCCCAAAGCAGCCTGGTGCTGTCGCTATGCACCGGTTTCCTGGCGGTGGCCATTTTTTTCGTGGGCCTGTTTTCGCAAGCCGTGCCGCGCAAGCGCGCCATGGCGCTATCGCTGTTTGCGTCCGCGGTGCTGGGCACCATCGCCGCCGCGGCGCCAGACTGGCACAGCCTGCTGGCGCTGCGCGCCCTGCAAGGCCTGGCCATGGGCGGAGTGCCGGCGCTGGCCATGGCCTATCTGGCCGAAGAGGTCGAACCGGGCACCCTGGGTTTCGCCATGGGCCTGTACATCGGCGGCAGCGCCTTCGGCGGCTTGTCCGGCCGCGTCATCACTGGCCTGGTGTCCGATCATTTCGGCTGGCGCGCCGCGCTGGCGACGCTGGGCCTCGTGGGTATCGTAGCGGCGGTGCTGTTCGTCTGGCTGCTGCCCGCGTCGCGCAGGTTTGCGCCGCAGCGGGGCAGGGGGTGGACCGGCGTGTGGGGCGATGTACGCGCGGGCGCCGCCTCGCATTTGAAGAACGGCCCCCTGTGCGGGTTGTTCGCGCTGGGCGGCCTGCTGATGGGTGCCTTCGTCACGGTCTACAACTACGTGGGTTTCCGCCTGCTGCTGCCGCCGTTTTCGCTGAGCCAGACCTTTATCGGCTTCATCTTCGTGGTGTATCTGGTCGGGATTTTCGCGTCGACCTGGTTCGGCCGTCTGGCTGACCGTCATGGCCGCGGCGCAATGCTGTCGGCCGCCACCGGAATGGCGTTGGCCGGCCTGCTGTTGACCCTGTCCAACTGGCTGCCGCTGCTGATAGCCGGGATCGTGGTGTTCACCTTCGGCTTTTTCGCCGCCCACGCGGTCGCCAGCGGCTGGGTCGGGCAAATGGCGCGCGGCTACAAGGCGCTGGCGGCATCGCTTTATCTGCTGGTGTACTACGTCGGCGCCAGCGTGCTCGGCGCCTGGGGCGGCCACTTCTGGACCACCGGCCAGTGGCCCGGCGTTGCGGCGATGGCGGGCGCGCTGCTGGTCTTGGCGCTGGCGATCAGCGCCGGCCTGTACCGGCGCACGGGCCGCGCACCGGCGTCCGCCGCGGTGGGGGGCAGCGCCTCCTAGAATTCACGCTAAAAGCTAGTAATTCTCATTTATAATTAGCGGCCCGCCCATAGAGCGGCATCCGCAACCAGATCCGAGGGCCGCGATGAATCCTATCTCCCCCGACAGCCAGAACCTGCAGCGCGAGCATGCCGCGCTGCTGGCCGCCTACGGACAGGCGCAAGCGCATTGCAGCCGGCTGCTGGCGGCGCAGGCGGCGCGCATCCTGTATCTGGAGAGCGAGGCCATGCGTCTGCGTGCGGCGGTCATCCTGCGCGACACCGCGCTGGCCTGGGCGCGCGAAGACCGCAAGGCGCTGGAGACCTCCATTCCCGGCTTGCCCCGGCGCGTGGCGCTGGCCCGCAGCGTCACCCAACTGATGGAACGGGTGCAGACCCTGATGCGCGAACGCTTGGCCTGGCAGGGACGCGCTGGCGCCGCCGCGCGCGAACTGGAGACGCTTACGGAGCCGCCGGCCTGGCGGCCCGCGCCTTCCGCGGTGGTGCTGCGTGAAAAAGCGGTGCTGTGCGTGGGCGAGGATGCCGTCGCGCTGGCGCTGACCCGCAAGATGGTCGAACTGGCCGGCGGACGCTATCTCGGCCATGACGGCGGCGCCGATACCGACGGCAATACGCTGGAAGCCAGCCTGGTCGCCGCGGACCTGGTGATCTGCCAGACCGGTTGCGTCAGCCACGGTGCGTACTGGCGCGTCAAAGACCATTGCACCCGCACCGGCAAGCAATGCGTGCTGGTCGACAAGCCCGAGGCCCTACAGGCGTTGCGGCTGGAACGCGAACCGCTGAAGACGGATTGCTGAACCGGCCGCTATCCGCGGGCGATCCGTAGCGTCGGGTTACCTAGCGTTTCGGCTGCGCGGCCACTCCCGCAATACAGTCGGGGGCAAAGGGGCCGAGATGCTGACCAAGCGAGACCAAGTGGCGCTACCCTGGACGGACACGCTTGCCCGCCTGGAGGACGAGCGCATCATGTTGCAGCGGATCGCCGCCGGCGTGCCGTTGGCCGAGGTGCTGGAACATGTGCTGCATGCCATCGAGGCGCAATCCAGCGTAGATCTGCGCACCGCCATCGCGCTGGTGGACGATACCGGCGGCTTCCTGCTGCATGGCGCCGCGCCCAGCCTGCCGGCGGCCTATAACGCGGCGGTGCACAGGGCCGCCATCGGTCCCGGCACGGCGTCATGGGGCGAGGCGGCCTACACCGGCAGTCCGGTCTACGTGGACGATATCGCCTTGAGTCCGGGCTGGGAACGTTGGCGGGACCTGGCCTTGTCGCACGGCTTGCGGGCCTGCTGGTCCACCCCGATCAAGGCGCCCGACGGACGCCTGCTGGGTATTTTTTCCAACTACTACGGCGTCGCGCGTACACCGTCGGCCCATGATATCGATGCGATTGCCCTGGTCACGCGCAGCGCTGCCCTGGCGATAGAACGTCATCTGACGGAACTGGCCTTGCGCCAGAGCGGCGAGCGCTGGCGCGCCATGTTCGCGGGCATGCAGGAGGCGTTTTTTCTCAGCGAGGCGTTGCGCGACGACGCCGGGCGCATCGTCGATTTCCGCTTCCTGGAGGTCAATCCCGCATTCGAGCGCCAGACCGGCATGAAGGAGGGCGACACCCTGGGCCATACCTTGCGCGAGATGATTCCCGGCGTGCCTGGGCAGATCATGGACACCTTCGCCCAGGTGGTGGATAGCGGCGAGCCGACGCAGTTCGAGTTCATGGTGCCCGCGCCCAAGGAAGCCTGGTACGAAGCCCGCGCGCGCAAGGATGGCCCCGGCCGGATGATGGCGCTGTTCCTGGACGTGACGGCGCGCAAGACGGCGGAAGCCGAGCTGTGGGAAGGGCAGCACCGCAAGAACTACCTGGCCGCCCTCGGTGACCGCATGCGCGAACTGCATCGGCAGGAGGATATCGAGCGGGCGGCTTGCGAAGGCTTGTGCCAGCACCTGGCGCTAGCGCAGGTTGCGGTGCTGGATGCGGAAGGCGAGGGCCAGGGGCCTGCCATCTCCTCATGTTGGCCGCCGGGCGTCGAGCTGCTGGGACAGCCGCCGCACCCGCTCGATGCCTTGGGCGACGACTACAACGCGGCGCTACGCCAGGGGCGCACGACCTATCTGGCGCCCCTGCTGGGAGAAGCCGGCGGCGAGATCCGTCCTTGGGCGATTGTGGCGCCGCTGCGGCGCTGGGGCAGGCATAAAGGCGCCTTGCTGGCATGCCCCGCGTCGGGCAGCCGTCTCAAGAACAGCGACATCGCGTTCATCGAGGAAGTGGCGGAACGCATGTGCGGCGCGGTCGAACGTTCGCAGTACGCGCGCACCCTGGAGCAGCGCGTCGAGGATGCGATCGCCGAGCGGGACCGGATATGGCGCCTGTCTCCGGAATTGCTGGCGGTGATCGACCG
Organism: Achromobacter sp. D7-1; assembly: GCF_059760445.1. Classification (NCBI taxonomy): domain Bacteria; kingdom Pseudomonadati; phylum Pseudomonadota; class Betaproteobacteria; order Burkholderiales; family Alcaligenaceae; genus Achromobacter; species Achromobacter sp. D7-1. The sequence continues at coordinate 62,211 of NZ_JCBAMT010000029.1, forward strand.
GCAAGGGCGCTTCGTCAGCGTCAATCCGGCCGTGCGCGTCATCCTGGGCTGGACGCCCGAACAGTTCTTGACGATGGAACTGTCCGAACTGGTCCATCCCGAGGATCTGGCGACGACCCTGGGGGCCTGGAACTGGGCGTCGGAGGACATGGGCCCGCGGCCCGCCGCCAGGCACCTGGAAAACCGCATGCTCAAGCGTGACGGCAGCCATTGCTGGATAACCTGGAGCATGTCCTGGACGCAGGACAGCCTTTATGTGGCGGGGCGGGACGACACCGATCTGAAGCTGCAATCCCAGGCCTTGCGCGATACCGAGAATGCCCTGCGCCAGTCCCAGAAGATGGAAGCGGTGGGGCGCCTGACCGGCGGCATCGCCCACGACTTCAACAACATGCTGCAGGGGATCTCCGGAGCGTTGTACCTGGTGCAGCGCAAGATCACCGCGGGCGCGCCGGAACAGGCTTTGCGCTTTGTGGACGTCGCCATGGATTCGGCCAACCGGGCGGCCCATCTGACGCAGCGGTTGCTGACCTTTTCGCGGCGTCAGCCGATCGACCCCAAACCGTTCTGCGCGGCCTCCGCGCTGCAGTCCATGGTCGCCTTGTTTCACCGCTATACCGGCGAACGGGTGGCGTTGCGCTTGGACCTGCGGCAGGAACTGTGGACGGTCTGCTGCGACAAGAACCAGTTTGAGAATGCCATGCTGAACCTGGTGATCAACGCCTGCGATGCCATGCCCAACGGCGGCACGCTGACGGTTGCGGCGCGCAACGTGGAGCCGGACGATCCCCAGCTCCTGCAGTCGCTCGGCGCGCATTCGGGACGCTTCGTCGAAGTCTCGGTGACGGACGAAGGCTGCGGCATGGCGCCTGACGTACTGGCGCATGCTTTCGACCCGTTCTTTACCACCAAGCCGATGGGCCAGGGCACGGGCCTGGGCCTGTCCATGATTTACGGCTTCGCCAAGCAGGCGGGCGGCGCCGCCGGCCTGGAGAGCACCGTAGACATAGGCACCACGGTCAGACTGTTCCTGCCGCGCCACGATGGCGCGCCCGAAAGCGTGCAGAACGGCGAGCGCCCGGCGCAGGCCGCCCCAGGCGCGGCGCGCAAGGAAGTCGTGCTGGTGGTGGAGGACGATGCGAACGTGCGCGAGATGGTGTGCGAATGCCTAGCCGAACTGGGCTTGGAGGTGCTGGCCGCGGCAGACGGCGAGGCTGGGCTGGAGGTCTTGCAATCCGCGCGCGGCATTGACCTGCTTGTGACCGACGTCGGATTGCCGGGACTCAACGGCCGGCAGTTGGCCGATGCCGCCCGCGTGGCGCGTCCCGGCCTGCGCGTGTTGCTGATGACGGGCTACGCCGAGAGCGCGGCGCGCGGTCAGGGCTTTCTGGAACAGGGGCTGGAGCTGATCGTGAAGCCCTTTCGCCTGGACAAGCTGTCGGAGCGCGTGCAGGGCATGCTGGACAGCGCGCCGGGCGGGAACCGCCAGGACGCCTAGCGCTTGCTGCGGTCGCTCGACGGCGGGCCTTGCACGCGGCCTAGTGGCGGCGGCGCAATTCCGCGGGAGGCATGCGCAGTTGGCCGCGATACTTCGATACCGTGCGCCGTGCCAGCAGTATGCCGTTCGCGGCCAATTGCTGGGTCAGCGCCACGTCGGACAGCGGCATGGCCGGGTCCTCGGCCTCTACCATTTCCTTGATGAGGGCGCGCACCGCCGTGGCGGAGCAGGAACCGCCGGTGTCGGTGGCCAGCTCGCGCGAAAAGAAATGGCGGAATTCGAAAACCCCGCGCGGCGTCACCATGTACTTGCCGACGGTCGCGCGAGACACCGTGGACTCATGCATGTCCAGGTCGTCGGCCACTTCGCGCAGCATCAGCGGCCGCAAGGCAACGTCGCCATACTCGAAGAAGGTCTGCTGGCGCTTGACGATGGCTTCGGCCACGCGCTGGATGGTGACGTAGCGCTGTTCGACGTTGCGCACCAGCCAGCGGGCTTCCTGGAGCTCCTGCGCCATGGGGCTGCGGTCGTCCAGGCGGGCGCGCCGGAACAGTTCGGCATAGGTCTGGTGCAGCCTGGCCTGGGGCATGGCGTTGCGGTTGGGCAGCACGCGCCAGCGCGATTGCCATTTGTCCACGAACACGTCGGGCACGACATAGACAGGCGCTTCGGCGCTATAGCGGCCGCCCGGCTTGGGGTCCAGGCTGCGGATCAGCGCGCAGGCCTCGCGCAGCGCTTCCTCGGAGCAGCCCAGCTGCTGGCGCAGGCCGGCGCAATCGTTGCGGGCCAGCCGATCGAGCTGTTCGCGCACGATGCGCAAGGCCAGGGCCCGCAGTTCGTCGCCGATGCCGCTGGCTGCCGCCAACTGCAGCGACAGGCATTCGGCCAGATCGCGCGCGGCCAGCCCTGGGGCGTCCAGCTGCTGGACCAGGCGCAGCGCCGTCATCCATTCGTCCTCGTCGGGGACGGCGTCGGCGCCGCGGTGCGCGTCGCCCCACAGGCTGGCCAGCGGCACGCGCAGGTAGCCGTCGTCATCAAGCGCATCGATGATGAACTCCGTCAATAGGCGGTCGCGCGGCGCCAGCTGATAGTTGCCCAGTTCCAGCGACAGGTGCTGGCTCATCGAAAGCGTCGAGGCGGCCCAAAGCCCTTGATCGCGTTCCTGGCTTTCGCCCTGGCCGCGCGTCGGATAGTCGCCGGAGTAGGCGGGCGCGTCCGGCATGGGCGGCTCGACCTGCGGCGCTGGGTCCGGTGCGGTGGTGTCGGCGGCGGGAGGAAAGACCGCCGCGACGGCGCCCGGTTCAGCCTCCTGCTCATCGGCTTCTTCCAGGAACGGGTTGCTGGCCAACGCCTGTTCCACCGCAGTGGTGAATTCCAGCGCGGTCATCTGCAGCAGCTTGACGGATTGCTGCAGCCGGGGCGCCAGCGTCATCTGCTGGCGCAGGCGCAATTCTTGCGTGGGGTAGACCAATCGAGTCTCCTGGACAGCGGCTGCCGACGGGCAGCCCATCCAGAAACTTAAGCAAGGTCCGTGCCAGGTCCCGCAGCGGGCAGGGTGCGGAAATCGTGTCCGCTTGCTGCCTCAGTATTACAAGGCGCCGGTAAGAAATGCCGCCGGCACGTGGAAATCAGAGGCCGGTGCCGTCCTTCTCGTACCCGTCCAGACGGTTGTAGAGCGTCTTCAGGCTGAGTCCCAACGTCTCGGCGGTAATGCGCTTGTCGCCTGAATGATGCGCGAGGGTAGCGAGAATGAAGGCGCGCTGCGCCTCGTCCAGCGGCATGCCCACGGGAAGGGTCAGTGCGCCATCCCGCACGGTGGCGCGCTGCTCGTCGCGGGCGCGGGGCAGCAGGTCGGCGGCGAGCTCGTCGTCCGCCAGGATGTACGCGCGTTGCACCGCATTGCGCAATTCACGCACGTTGCCGGGCCAATCGTGCGTGGAGATCGCTTCCAGCATGCGCGGGCTGAAGGCTTTCCGCGTGCCGTGCGCCGTGTTCAGGGTATTGAGGAACCAGTGCGCCAGCACCATCGCGTCGTCGCCGCGCTCGCGCAGGGGCGGCACGCGCAGCGGGATCACCAGCAGACGGTGCAGGAAGTCCTGGCGCAGGCGGCCTTCGGCGACTGACGCGTGGGGATCGCGGTTGCTGGCGCAGATGATGCGTACATTGGCGCGCAGCAGATCGGAGCCGCCCACGCGCTGGTAGGTGCCCGCCTCGAGCACACGCAGGAAATTGACCTGCAGGTCAGGCGGCATTTCGGTCACTTCGTCCAGGAACAGCGTCCCGCCGCTGGCGTACTCGAAGTAGCCCGCGTTCTGGGCCACGGCGCCGGTGAAGCTGCCTTTTTCATGGCCGAATAGTTCAGCGTGCGCCAGGCTGCCGCTGATGGCCCCGCAGTTCACGGCGACAAAGGGCTGCGCGCGTCGTTCGCTCGCGTCGTGGATGGCGCGCGCGACGATTTCCTTGCCGGTTCCGCTTTCGCCCACGATGAAAACGCTGGCGTCGGTGGCCGCCGCCAGCTGTAGTTGCGCGCCCAGCTTCTGCATCACGGGGGACAGGCCGGATACATCCGTGAGTACGCCCGTAGACGCGGACGCCGTCTCGCGCGCGGCGTTGGGAGTGCGATTCGCCATGCTGATTCCTTGGCCCGGCCTTGGGGCCATGCGCATCCGGTCATGCTAGAGGGACGTAGCGGTCCGGGATGCGACGATTTGCAAGCATACGAAAACGTTGATGGAAAGTATCGAACATTTACCCTGCCTTCGGCCGTAGTCGCTATGCTGGATAACTGAGCGCAACATTCGCGATACGGAGTAGGCATGCCCCATCTGCTGATCGTTGACGACGACCCCACGATACGCGAAACCCTGGCCGAGATCGGCCGCGAGAACGGGTTTTCCGTGGCGCTGGCTGCGAGCGTCAAGGACGCGCTGATCCAGCTGGAACGACACGCGCCCGACCTGGTGCTGACCGACATCCGCCTGCCCGAAGGCAGCGGCATGGACATCTTCAAGAATGAGGCCGCGGCCAGCGCCGAGGTGGTGGTGATGACCGGCCACGGCACCGTGGACAACGCCGTCCAGGCCCTGCGTTTGGGGGCTACCGACTATCTCGTCAAGCCCATCTGCATGGAGCGCCTGAACGGCATCTTCGCCCGCGTGAGCGCGAACTCGGGCAGCGATCCTGCCGGCGCGCCGTTCGAGGAACCCGGCCGCTACGGCAGGATGTATGGCGCATCCGCCGGCATGCAGGAGGTCTACCGCCAGATCGGCCGCGTGGCGCCCACCAACGTTACGATCTTGCTGATCGGCGAGAGCGGCACGGGCAAGGAATTGGCCGCGCATGCCGTCCATGAACTCAGCGCGCGCCGCCAGCGTCCGCTGATCGCGGTGAACTGCGGCGCAATCTCGCCCAACCTGATCGAAAGCGAAATGTTCGGGCATGAACGCGGCAGCTTCACCGGCGCCGACCGCCAGCACAAGGGCTATTTCGAGCGTGCCGACGGCGGCACCTTGTTCCTGGATGAAGTGACCGAGATGCCGCTGGATCTGCAGGTGAAGCTGCTGCGCGTGCTGGAAACCGGGCAGTTCATGCGGGTGGGGACCAACCGGGAGATTGCCTGCGATATCCGGATCGTCGCCGCCACCAACCGCGATCCCGAGCAGGCGGTCAAGGAAGGCAAGCTGCGTGAAGATCTCTACTACCGGCTCAGCGTCTTTCCCATCAAGCTGCCCGCGCTGCGCGAACGCGGCGACGACATCCTGTTCCTCGCCAATCGTTTCCTGCAAGGGTTGAACCAGGAGGCGGGCAAGAACAAGCATTTCTCGCAGCGGGCAGTGGCGGCGCTGCAGCAGTACGGGTGGCCCGGCAATGTGCGGGAACTCAAGAACTACGTGCGGCGCGCGTTCATCATGGCGGAGGGCGACGCACTGGAGGCGGACATGCTGACGCCACGGGTGTCGCCGGCCGGCGACGGCGCGGCCGGCCAGGTGAGCGTGCCGGTGGGAGAAACGCTGGCGGAAGCGGACCGGCGCCTGATCCTGGCGACGCTGGAGCGGTGCAACGGCGTGAAAAAGCAGGCTGCCGCCGTGCTCGGCATCAGCCCCAAGACGCTGTACAACCGGCTGGAGGAGTACGCTGCGGCGCCCGCCGCGGCGCCTGCCAGGAAACAGGACCGGTCCTGACTTCATTTTCCGTACCGCGTTTTCAGATCCGCCATGCAGGCGTCCTTCGCGTTGCCGGACATGCCGTCGCATTTCTCCTTGCCGACCTTGTAGTCGGCGTCGTTGCGCACCTTGGCCGCGTCATGCGAGGCCTCGGCCTTTTCCTTGCCGGCCTTGGCATCGGCCCGGGCCTTGTCGCGCGTGGCTTCGGCCTGCTGCTGGCAGACGTCCTTCTGATTGCCCTTCATGCCGTCGCAGCGCTTCTTGTCCAGCTTGTACTGGTCGTCGATCTGCTCGTTGCTGCGAACCGCAGTGGCGCCGCCTTGCATGGTTTGCGCCGGGGCCTGAAAGGCCAGGGCCGAGAGACTCAGGGCGACGGCGGGGAGAACGACTCGGGACAGATTCATGGCTGACTCCTTGGATGGGGCCCGGCATCGTCCGGGCCTGGCCTCATGCGCAAGCAAGCGG
>NZ_JCBAMT010000030.1:0-64874 GCF_059760445.1 Achromobacter sp. D7-1
CGCCTTGCGCGTCCGGCGCGGCTTCGTCACATCCCCGGGTTTACATCGCCGGGGTCTACATCCCCAGATACGCCTTGCGCACCTCGTCCGAGGCCGCCAGTTCCGCCGCTTCGCCCGACAGCGCCACCCTCCCGCTCTGCATCACATAGGCGCGCGCCGCGACTTCCAGCGCCTGCGCCATGTTCTGCTCCACCAGCAAGACCGACAGGCCGTCGTCGCGGTTCAGGGCCGCCAGCGCATCGAATACCTGCTCCACCAACAACGGCGACAGACCCAGGCTGGGCTCGTCGATCAGGAGCAGGCGCGGGCCGCTCATCAGCGCCCGGCCGATGGCCAGCATCTGGCGCTCGCCGCCTGACATGGTGCCCGCCAACTGCGCGCGGCGCTCCTTCAGCCGCGGGAACAACGCGTATACCCGCTCCAGGCGTTCGCCGTAGACGCGCTCGTCCCGCACCGTATAAGCGCCCAGGCGCAGGTTCTGCTCCACCGGCTGGCGTGCGAATACGCGGGCGCCTTCGGGGATCATGGAGATCCCCTGGGTCACCAGCCTGTCCGGCGGCGTGCCGGTGATGTCCCGACCTTCGAACACCACCCGTCCGCCCTTGGGCTTGACCGCCCCGACAATGGCCAGCAAGGTGCTGGACTTGCCCGCGCCGTTGGCGCCCAGCAAGGCCGCAATCTCGCCCGGCCTGACTTCCAGCGACACGCCGCGCACCGCCTGCACGCCGCCATAGGCCACGCTCAGTTCTTCCACTTTCAGCATCGCATCAGGCACGGTGCTTTCTCCCCAGATAGGCTTCGATCACGGCCGGGTTGCGCACGATCTCCTGCGGCGCGCCCTCGGCGATCATCTGGCCGAAGTTCAGCACCAGCACCCGCTGGGCCAGCCGCATGACCACCTCCAGCACGTGTTCCACGATGATGAGCGTGACGCCCGACGCATGGATGCCGCGCAGGATCTCGGCCAGGGCGATGGCCTCGGCCGGGTTGAGACCGCCCGCCACTTCATCGAGCAGCAGCATGCGCGGCTCGGTCGCCAGCGCCCGCGCCAGCTCGACGCGCTTCTGGCCGGCCACGTTGAGCTCTGCCGCCCGCACGTCGGCGCGCTCGGCCAGCCCCACCAGTTCCAGCACGCGGGCGGATTCGCGGCGCGCGTCCTGCAGGCGCGGATGGCGCAGCAGCGCGCCGACCATGGCGTTCTCCAGCACCGTCATCTGGCCGAAGCTGCGCGGGATCTGATACGTGCGCACCAGGCCCATGGCGGCCACCTGTTCGGGATGGCGTCCTATCATGGACTGGCCATCGAAGGTCACCGAGCCGGAGGTGGGTTCGTGATGCCCCACCAGGCCATTGAACAGGGTGCTCTTGCCCGCGCCGTTGGGACCGATGATGGCGACGATTTCACCCGCTTCGACCGACAGCGAGATGTCCTTGTTCGCGACCAGGCCGCCGAATTGCTTGGTCAGGTTCTTAACGTCGAGCAGAGCCACGGCGCCTCCTCAATGTGACCAGCCCGCCCGGCAGGAACATGGTGACCAGCAAAATGGCCAGGCCGAAAACCAGCAGGTCCAGGCCCATGCCCGAACTGCCCCACAGCACGCGCGTGCCCTCGGACAGCGGCAGCAGCACCGCCGCGCCCAGCCACGGGCCGATCAGCGTGCCGACGCCACCCAAGATGGTCACCAGCACGACCTGCACCGACATCGTCAGGTTGAACATGGATTCGGGGTCGATGAAGCCCACGTACATGGCAAAGAAGCCGCCCCAGACGCCGGTCATGCCCGCCGACATCACGAAGGCCAGCATCTTGTAGCGGTCCGCGGGCACGCCCAGGCTGCGCGACGCGGCCTCGTCGCCATTGATGGCGCGCCAATAGAAGCCGGTCTTGGAATGCACCAGGAAGAAGGTGGCGCAGAAGGTCAGGAAGGCCAGGCCCACCGCGATCCAGTAGTACGGCACCTTGCTGCGGAACAGCAGCATCCAGGCGGCGTCGCCGATCGGCGCCTCCAGGCCGACCGCGCCGCCCGCCCATTCCCAGTTGATCATCAGCAGCAGCCCGATCTGCAGCAGCGCGATGGTGGCCATCGCGAAGTAGTGGCCAGACAGCCGCAGCGTGGGGCCGCCCACCAGCCACGCCAGCGCCGCGCTGATCACCCCGCCCAGCGGAATGCCCAACAGCGGCGTGAGCTTCAGATGGTGCAGCAGCAGCAAGGTGGTGTAGCCCCCCACCCCCACGAACACGCTGTGGCCGAAGGAGATCCGCCCCAGGAAGCCGCCGACGAGGTTCCAGCACGCGCCCAGCGCGCCGAACATGATGGCCAGCAGCAGCACCTGCAGGGTGAAGGCGTCCTTCACCACCAGCGGCACCAGAGCCATCAGGATGGCGGCCACGGCCGCCACCGCAATCGGCCATTTGGGCACGCCCGCGGACGCGGCGTCGAGTTTGTTTGTCTTGTTCATCTCACCACCGCCCGAACAGGCCGCGCGGCCGATACCAGAGAACCAGGATGAACAGGATGAACACGCTCACCGTCTTGAGCGCCGGCGCGACGAAGTAGCCCGTCATGGCCTCGATGATCCCGATCAGAATCCCCGCGATGAAGGCGCCGGGCAACGACCCGAAGCCGCCCATGCACACCGCCACGAAAGCCAGCAGGCCGAACACCGTGCCCACCGAGGGAAACACGTAGAAGAAGGTGGTGAGCAAGGCGCCGGCCAGGCCGACCGCCGCGCTGCCCAGCATCCAGACCTGGGCGTTGACCCGGTCCGGCGAAATGCCCACCAGGGCGGCGACCTGCCGGTCTTCCGCCACCGCCTGCAAGGCATGGCCCCAGCGCGTGCGGTACACCAGGATGAACAGCGCGACCACCACCACCAGCGCGATCAGCCCCGTCACCACCTGTGGCCTGCCCAGCGAAATGCCAGCCACCGTGACGCTGCCTGACACCAGGGTGTCGGGCAGGCTGCGGTAATCGGGACTGAAGGCGATGAAGGCGACCTGGCGCAGCACCAGGCCCAGGCCGAAGGTGGCCAGGATGACCGCCATCGCCGGCCCCTTCTGCAAGCGGCGGATGATGAGCGCGTAGGTCAAAAAGCCGACGAAGGCGAGCACGATGGCCACCAGCGGCGCCGATAGCGTGGGATCGATGTGGCCCAGCGTGTAGAGCCAATAGGCGGCATACATGCCCAGCATCAGGAACTCGCCGTGGGCGAAGTTGATGACGTCGGTGATGCCCCAGATCAGCGCCAGCCCCACCGCCACCGCGGCATAGATCAGGCCGTTGAACAAGCCTGCCGAGAGAGCTTCGAACATGGAGTGCTCCTGCGGCGGACCCCGCGGCCCGCCGCGTCTGTGGTTACTTCCAGGCGAACGGCAGCGTCGGCAGGCTCTTGTCCGTGCGGTATTTTTCCGGCCAGACCGTCTGGTAGGACGAACCCTTGAGCTCCAGAATCAGGCCCGAGCCCTTGGTGTTCTGGCCCTTGGCGTCGAATTGCACCCCGGCCCAGGGCATCGCGACCTGCGCCTCGCCCAGGTCGGTGGCGGCCAGCGCCTTGCGGATCGCCTCGGGATCGGTCGAGCCGGCCCGGTTGATCGCGTCGGCCAGCACCAGCACGCCCTGCATCGAACGGGCGTTGTTGCCGTTGAGATCCTTGCCGGTCTTGGCCTTGTACATGTCGTTGATCTTCTTCAGCCCGGCCTTGGACGCCGCGACGTCGTTGCCCCAGACGTCGCGCGTCAGCACGCCCTGGACCTGCGGCCCCACTTCCTGCACGAAGCGCGAATCGATGAAGCCCGCATCGTTTGCCAACAGCACAGGCGGCGCGTACTTGCTTTCCCGCATGGTACGCACGAACAGCATGGCGTCCGAGGTATAGCTGGCGAAGATCGCCACGTCGGCCTTGGCGGCGGCCAGCTTCTGCACTTCCGCCGTCACCGAGGCCGAGCCCGCGCTATAGGCAATGTTGGCGACCAGTTGGCGCTTGTATTGCTTGGCGAACTTTTCAACGGCCTTGTAGGTGTTCACGCCGAAGTCGGTGTTCTCGTACACCACGGCGATCTTGGCGGTCGGCACGGCCTTCACGCCGTCCAGGAACTGCATCATGTTCTCAACGAAGGTGTCGTCGTTGGGCGAGGTGCGGAAGAACCACTTGTAGCCGCGCTCGGTCAGGTCCGGGCTGCTGGATTCGCCATTCACATAGGGAATGCCGCGCTGCTCGGCGATGCGGCTGGCGGTCTTGGTCACGGCCGACTGGTAGGCGCCGGTCAGGGCCACCACCTTCTCCTGGTCGATCAGGCGCTGGGCGTCGGCCAGACCCACTTCGGGCTTGCCCTGCGAATCGCCGAACACCACTTCGATCTTGGCGCCGCCCAGCGCCGGCAGGCCGCTGCCCGCCGCCAGCGGTATGCCTTCCAGTTCGGGATGCGGATTGTTGATGATGTCGACCGCCAGTTCGACGGCCGCCTTGATTTCCGCCCCGGTGGAAGCCAGGGCGCCTGACAGGGGATAGATCGCGCCGATGCGCACGGCCTGCTGGGCCTGCGCGGGCACGGCGCACATCAGCGCCAGGCTCGCGGCGACACCCGCGATGAGCTTCATCTTCATAACTGGACTCCTGGATTGAACCGGCTAGGTGTGAAAGCAATTCATCTGCGCGGGCGGGTGCATCGCCTGGGCAATGGCCCCGTTCGCGGCGTCACGGGACCCTCCGGCCAGCCGGAAGGCCCCAGATTCAAAGCGTTGTCGCCATTTCCCCTTGTCCTATGATGGATCGTTCTGGTGGCACAACGGGTACTGCTGCACAAGTACGACTGCTGCCGCTTCCTGTTTACGCACTGCCTGGAAACGGCAGACGAGCGGTCAGAACACCGCCATCCTGCTGTTGATGAGGTCCGTGACCAGCATGTGGCCCGGCGCGTGGGTAATGCAGAACTCCGGCCGCACAGCCGCGACCACCGACTGCGGCGTCACGCCGCAAGCCCAGAACACGGGCATTTCGCCTTCGCGTATCTCCACCGGATCACCATAGTCCGGGCGGCTGATGTCGGCAATCCCGATCAACGCGGGGTCGCCGATGTGTACCGGCGCGCCGTGGACCGAGGGAAACCGCGAGGTCACCTGGATGGCGCGGATGGCGTCCGCAGCCTTCAGGGGACGCATGGACACGACCAGCGGGCCGCCGAACACGCCCGCGGCATGGGTTGGGACATTGGTGCGGTACATCGGCACGTTGCAGCCCTGCTCGATATGACGCACGGGCAGGCCGTTATCCAGCATCGCTTCCTCGAACGAGAACGAGCAGCCGATCAGGAACGACACCAGGTCGTCGCGCCAGAGATCCCGCACGTCGGTGGGCTCGGCCACCAGCTCGCCGTTCTGCCAGACGCGATAGCGCGGGATGTCGCTGCGGATATCGATGTCCTGCCCCAATTCCGGCAAGGCGGGATCGCCCGGTTCGGACATGGCCAGCAAGGGACAGGGTTTGGGATTGCGCTGGCAGAAGTGCAGAAAGTCCGCGGCCAGCGCGCGCGGCAGGATCGCGAGGTTGGCCTGCACGTGGCCCGGGGCGAGGTTCGCCGTGGGGCCGGTAAGCTTGCCGCTGCGCGCATCCAGGCGCGCCTGGCGGGCCAATTCCACGCTGGTGCGCACAGCAGGGTTCGTATGCATGTCCATCCCTTCAATGATGATTCCGGTAGGGGGACATTGCACAGGAACCGCGGACCAGCGTCCAATCACAAGTTGCGATAGACCCCGATCAATATTCCTTATCAGGGTTAAGCCGGATGCCGCAGCGCCTCTTCGCGCGCAATCTGCTGCGCCGCCTCGGCCACCGCGCGCGGGATCTGGCTGTCCGGCCCCTGCATCCAGCAAGCGGTGTAGTGCAGCGGCGGCAAGGCCGGCGCTCTCACCTCCAGGATGCGCAATTCGCCCTGCGCCAGCTCTTTGTGCAGGATGACGGGCGCGATGACGGCGGTGCCGATCGCGTCCTGCGCCATCCGCACGATGACGCTGAGCGCGGAACTGCCGTACATGCGCGGCGCCTCCACGCCGGCCTGCTGCAGCAGTTGGCGCACGGCGCGGTGCGGATCGGTGGTCGATGGATAGGTGATGACGGGCCATTCGGCCAGCCGCTTCAGGGAGATCGGCTGGCGTCCGACCTTGAGCTTGGGGCTCGCCACCCAGGACAGGGGGTAGTTGCAGAGATAGAGATTCTCGATGCGGGGCTCTTCCATCGGCCCCAGCAGGAATGCCAGGTCGATCTGGCGCGAGGCCAGCTGAGTCTTCAGCACCGTGGTCGTATCCACCTGGATCTCGACCATCAGCGCCGGATAGACATCGTGCAGATGCTCCATCAAGGTAGGCAGCCAGGTATGCACGATGGTTTCCGAGACGCCCAGCCTGAGCGTGCCGCTCATCACGCTCTTGGCGCGCGCGGCCTCCTGCATGTCGCGCCGCATCTGCAGCATGCGCTCCGCGTGCGACAGCAGCTCGCGGCCCTTGCCCGTCAGCTTGATGCCGCGGGTGTCGCGGTCGAACAGGCGCACGCCCAGATCGGATTCCAGCGACGCGATGCGCTGGGAAATGGCGGGCTGGGTGGCGTTGAGCTTCTCGGCCGCGGCCCGGAACCCGCCCAGGGTGGCGACCCAGAAGAAGGTCTCGATATTGCGCAGATCGATCATGGCGGCGGCGTCCGGCTAAGCAGCCGCCATCTTAGCGCCCGGGGCGGGCCGGCGGCCGCCGCCCGCCCCGGCCGTGCATCACTGGCTGGCGTACAGCGCTTCCACCGCCAGGCCGATGCTCAGGATGCGGCGGTCGGCGCCATTGCTGCCGGCGATCATCAGCCCCACCGGTGCCGTGCCGGACGCATGGCAAGGCAGCGACAGCGCGCAGCCATCCAGGAAATTGATCAGCGTCGGATTGCGCAGGATCAGGCCGTTGGCCGCGTAGTAGGCGTCGTCCGAAGCCTGCAGGTCGGCGACCGCCGGCGCCACGATGGGCGTGGTCGGCATGATCAGGGCGTCATAGCCCGCGATGCGGCGGTCCACCGCCGCCACCCAGGCTTCGCGCGCGTCCAGCAGATCCAGGTAGTCGGCCGCGCTCATGTCCTTGCCGCGCATGATGCGCGACACCACGCGCGGGTCATAGCGCTTGCCGGCGCGGGCGATCAAATCGCGGTGCCAGGCCCAGGCCTCGGCGGCGGTGAAGCCGCCCTTGGCGTTGATGGCGGCAAGTTCCGCGAATTCCGGAATCGCGATCTCTTCGACCAGCGCGCCCGCGTCCTTCAAGCGGCTGACCGCGGCCGCAAAGCTGTCGGCGACGTGCTTGTCCATGGCGTCCAGCGCCAAGGTGGTCGGGATGGCCAGGCGCAAACCGCGCAGCGCCGCCGCTTCCGGCACCGGGCCGCCGTCGCCGGACAGGATGGCATCCAGCTCGGCGCAGCAGCGCACGCTGGCGGCGATGGGACCAATGGAATCCAGGTTGGCCGACAGCGGCAGCACGCCTTCCATGGAGACGCGCCAGGCGCTGGGCTTGAAGCCCGTCAGGCCGCAAAGCGCGGCGGGGATGCGCACCGAGCCGCCGGTGTCCGAACCGATGGCGGCTGCCGCCATGCCGTCGGCGACCGAGACGGCGGCGCCCGAGGACGAGCCGCCGGGAATGCGGCCGGTGGCGCGGTCGTAGGGATTCAGCGGCGTGCCGTAGTGGGGGTTGATGCCCAGGCCCGAATAGGCGAATTCGGTCATGTTGGTGCGGCCGATGATGACCGCGCCCGCCGCCACCAGGCGGCGCACGACTTCAGCGTCGGCGTCGGCCGCCGGCTCGCCTTCGCGCGCCACCGAACCCGCCATCGTGGTCTCGCCCTCGATGTCGAACAGGTCCTTGATGCTGATGGGCAAGCCCTCGATCGCGGAGCGGACGATGCCGGCCGCGCGCAGCGTGTCGGACGCCTGCGCCTGGGCCAGCGCCGTATCGGCGTACAAGCGGGTGTAGGCGCGCGCGCCCTCGCCCGCTACGTCCTGGGCGCGGGCCAGCGCGGCCCGCGTCAGTTCCACGGAGCTGCTGCGGCCCTCTTGCAGGGCCAGGGTCAGATCATTCAGAGTCGAAACCATAGTCATCCTAGTGCCGCCTTGCGGCATGAGTGCAAACAGGCGCGCCCGCGGGCGCGCCTGGCGATAGGCGCCGGAGGCCGGAATCAGGCCACCACGGGCAGCGTCTCGACATGATAGCGGTGGCGCAGGCTGCGCTGGCGGCGCGGGTCGTGCAACTCCATCGTGAAGTCGACCGAGGGGCGGATGCCGCCGATCGCGCCCACGGTGCCGCAGGTCATGCCGGCGCCCGCCGGCAGCACGGCCGAGCCGCCGGTGTAGCCGGCGACCAGGTCCTGCGGCGTGCGCAGCGACGCCAGCGGACCCTCTTGGTACAGCACTTCCACGCCGTTCTCGACGATGTAGGAACGGATCACGAGTTCGTCCCAGTAGTCGGCCACATCGGCCAGGCGCCAGGCGCTATTGGCCAGCGGCTTGACGCAGACCTGCTTGGACATCGCCACGCTATAGGTCTCCAGCTTGCGGTCGGTGTGGTCCGAGGCGATGCTGACGTACATCTCGCCGTCCACCGCGAATACGAAGGTTTCCACTTCGCCCGAGGAGTCCTCGCCCAGGGCCTGCACAGTTTCCTTCTGGGTCAGCTGATTGTCGGCGATGCGGTAGTACAGCGGCACGCTGCTGGGACGCGGCACGCCGATGGCGGCCAGTTCTTCGATGTGGTGCTCGATCGCGGCGACGTCGCGTCCGGCCCAGCCGGCGACGATCAGGGTGTCGAACTCGACTTCGACCTGGCGGGGTTGCGAATCTTCGATCTGGAATACGGCTTTCATATCTGTCCTGCTGAAATAAGGGAGTGAAGGACGCGGCGGCCCGCCGCGCCCGGAATGTCTATGGAATGAAGGTCAGCCGAACACGCGCGGCAGCCACAGCGCCACGTCCGGCCAGAAAGCCAGCAGCGCCAGCATCACGAACATGGCCGCCACGAACGGCAGGCTGCCCATGATGACCGCGCTCATGGAGCCGCTCTTGCGCAGGCTTTGCACCACGAACAGGTTCAGGCCCACGGGCGGCGTGATCAGGGCGGCTTCGACCAGGATGATGATGACGATGCCCAGCCAGATGGGATCGAAACCCAGGCCGATCATGATGGGCGCGACGATGGGGATGGTCGTGATCATCATGGACAAGGTTTCCATGAAGCAGCCCAGCACCAGGTAGAAGACCACCACGATCAGCAGCATCCAGCCGGGCGACAGGCCCAGGCCCGTGATCGACTTGGTCAGTGCATCCGTCAGACCGGTAGCGGACATGACGAAGTTCAGGAAGCTGGCGGCCACCACGATCAGCATGATCATGGCCGTGGACCGCATGGTGCCTTCCATGACCTCGCGCAGCATCGACCACGACAGGCGGCGGAACCAGGCCGCCAGGATGAAGGCGCCCAGCACGCCCAGCGCGGCCGCTTCCGTCGGCGTGGCCAGGCCGGCGTAGATGGAGCCCACCACCAGGAAGAAAATCCCCATGGGCGGCGCCAGGTGCACCAGGCTGGCGATGCGCTGGCCCCAGGTCGCCTGGATCTTCTTGCCGCCCCAGGACGGCTTGGCGACGCAGGCGATGACCACCGTCAACATGAACAGCGCGGCCATCGCGAAGCCCGGGATAATGCCTGCCAGGTACAGCTTGGGCACCGACGAGTTCGTCAGCACGCCATAGATGACCAGATTGATCGATGGCGGGATCAGGATGCCCAGCGTGCCGCCGGCAGCCAGGCTGCCCAGGAACAGCGGCTCGTTGTAGCCGTACTTGCGGATCTGCGGGATGGCCACCGTACCCACGGTCGCGGCGGTCGCCACGCTGGAGCCGGAGGTGGCCGAGAACAGCGTCGAGGCGCCGATGTTGGCGTGCATCAGCCCGCCCGGCAGCCACGACAGCCACAGGCTCATCGCGCCATACATGCGTTCGGCGAAACCGGCGCGCAGCAGCACCTCGCCCAGCATGATGAACAACGGAATCGCCACCAGCAGGAACTCGTTATTGGTGCTCCAGGACACTTCGCCGATCGCGCGCGTCAGCGGCAGCATCGAGAACAGCGGGTCCAGGATCAGGCCCAGCACGCCCAGCGCCGCGCCCACCGGAATGGACAGGCCGATCAGCACCAGGAGCAGTATCAATGCGGTGGAAATCATGCGGCTTCTCCCTTCACCATGCGCTCGCCGGCGGCGGCTTCCTCGTCGGCCTCTTCCTGCGCCGAACGCACGCCGCAAATGTTCTTGACCAGCTCGATATCGCCCGTGACCAGCGCGGCGGAGGCGCGCGCCAACATCAGCGCGACCGTGATGCACATCCAGCCCAGGCCCAGCAGCCACAGGCCCTGCGGAATCCACAAGGGCGTGGCCAGCGGCGTGTTGGCGGCGGATTTCTGCGCCCAGGAGGTCTGCACGACCTCGGAGGCGTAATAAGTCAGGTAGACCATGAAGACCGCCAGGGCCACCATGGAGATCCAGTCCAGCACGGCCGCGATGCGCACCGGCATGTACTGGTAGACCACGTCCACGCGCACGTTGGCGCGTTGCAGCGTGGCGAACGCCAGCGCCCACGAGGTGCTGATGGCGAAAGCGTAGCTGGACAGCTCATCCGCGCCGCCCGTCGTGAAGCCCAGGAATTTGCGGGCCAGCACGTCAAACGAGATCAGCAGCACGCTGGCCACCGTCAGTGCGCCGCCGGCCCACACGGCCACGCGGGAGAAGCTCTCAGCGCGCCGCAATAGCCCGCCCAGCAGGCGAAAGTGTTCAGTTTGAGTCATGAGTAAAACCTTTGCAGGGTCGGGCGCGCAGCGCCCTCCCAGCTATGTAACGAACGATCCCATAGGGACGCCACGGAACCGCAGTGCCGATCCTTAGCGACTCTCCCAAATCGGGATGCCACGGAATCAGCTCTGCCGACCTGTAGCAACTCCGATTGAGTTGCCACGGAGCCAGCTCTCCCAATCTATAGCGACTCCCCCCGATCCGGATGCCGCGGATCCGGCTGTGCCGGTCCGCAGGCATGCCCCCCTGGGGGGGAAGCGCGCAGCGCTTCGGGGGGGGTCTTACTTCATTGCAGTCACGCCCAGCGTCTTGCCGATCGTGGCGTTGAAGTCCTTCACGCACTGGGCCGAGCAGCGCGCGGCCCACTTGGGCAGCACGGCTTCCTCGGTGACCTTCTTCAGCAGCGCGCGGTCCGCGTCCGAGGGCTGGACCAGGACCATCTTGCCCTTGACCGGGAACGGGCAAGCGGCAGCGCCCGTATTGCAGTCATAGCCTTCCTGCGTCTGGCGCGCGGCGGCGTCCCAGATGTTGTCGACCAGGGTCTTCACATTGGTCTGCAGGAACGTGCGCACCTTGGGATCCAGCTTGTCCCAGGCCTTCTGGTTCACGGCGTGGATCTGCTGGTTCCAGTTGATCGGCAGCGCGACCAGGTGCGTCGATACTTCGTACCACTTGGCCGAGTAACCCGACAGCGAACCCGTGATGGCGCAATCCACCACCTTGTTCTGCAGCGCGGGCACCACTTCACCGAAGGCCATGGTCACGCTGGAACCGCCCAGCGCCTCGACGAACTCGGCGGTGGTGCGGCTGCTGGTGCGGACCTTCTTGCCCTTGATGTCGGCCAGGCCCTTGATTTCGGCGTTGCAGAACAGCACTTGCGCGGGGTAGGTGGAAATGCCCAGCAGCTTGACGTTGTTGCCTTCGCCATACAGCTTGGCATAGACCGGCTCGAACGCGTCGGTAACGGCGCGCGCGGTCTTGACGTCAGGCGCCAGGCCGGCCAGGTCGATCGCTTCGTTGATGGGGTTGTCGCTGGCGAAGTACGCCAGGGTGGCGGTGCCGAACTCGACCACGCCCTGCGACATCAGGCGCAGCAGTTCGGGACCCTTAAGGCCCATTTCGTTGAAGCCCTTGATATCTGCCGTGACCTGGCCCTTGGACAGCTCGGGAATGGTCTTGGTCCAGAACGGCTTTTCGTAATCGTTGTAGGCGGTCAGGTTGCTCAGGCCGCCCACGACCTTCAACTGCGTCTTGGGCAGGTCCTGCGCCTGGACGGCGCCGGCCAGCAAGCCGGCGGCAACAGCGGCGAAAACTAGCGACTTCTTCATGGACAAAACTCCTAGCTGGCGGGATGGTATGCCGCGCGCCGGATCCCGTTATCCTGGCGGCGCGCGGTGGCAATCGGAGAGTCTGGAGATCAGCCGCGCGACGACGGGCGTCGCACTTGCGCGGCATGGCTTGCCGCCCGGGTCTGGGAATGGGACATACGCTGGTTCATGCTTTCCCCCGCTCTATGCATCCAGGCGATCGTTATTGGTGTGTCGCCATTGCAGCGTCAGGGGCGCGGAGCGTCCAATCGTATGTTGCGATACGGGGGTATAAATTTTTCTTTGGTCTCGCCCGACGCGTTTGCGGCATTTCGCGCAAACGACGTGGCGGCGCGGCCTTGCGGGCAGCCGGGCGCCCCGCGCGGGGGCCATTCCGGACCGTTCTGCAGCCCCTGCGCGCGCCCTCTGCTGGGGTAAACACCTAGAGCGGAATGCCGTCCGCGGCCTGTTCGGCGACCTTCTGCGCCATCTGCGCGATGACTCGCACCGCATGGCTGTCCGGCCCCTGCACCCAGGTGGCGGTGAAGCTCAGCTCCGGCAAGGGATCGGCCTCCACGCGCAGGATGCGCAACTCGCCGCGCGCCAGTTCCTTGCCCAGGAACACGGGCGCGATGACGCTGGTGCCGATGGCGTCCTGGGTCATGCGCACCACCATCGACATCGAAGCGCTGCCATACATGCGCGGCGAGGTCACGCCCGCGCGCGTCAGCATGTCGCGCACCACGCGGTAAGGCGCGCTGTTGGACGGATAGGTAATGATGGGCAGCTTGCCGATGCGCTCCAGCGTCAAAGGCTCGGGCCCCAGGTCCAGCAGCGGGCTCGCGACCCAGGCCAGCGGATAGGTGCAGAGCGGCAGATTTTCGACCCGCGCCTCGAGCACCGGCCCCATCAGGAAGGCCAGATCGATCTGGCGCGACATCAGGTGCGAACGCAACACATGGGTCGTGTCGACCTCGATCTCCAGCACCAGCGCCGGATAATTCGAATGGATCAGTTCGATCAGCGTGGGCAGCCAGGTCTGCACGATGGTCTCGGCCACGCCGATGCGCACCGTGCCGCTCATGACGTTCTGCTCGCGCGCGGCCTCGAACATGTCGCGCCGCACCTGCAGCATGCGTTCGGCGTGCGACAGCAGCTCGTGCCCCTTGGCGGTCAGCTTCACGCCGCGCGCCTCGCGCTCGAACAGGCGCACGCCCAGGTCGGCCTCGAGCGAGGCAATGCGCTGCGATACCGCAGGCTGCGTGGTGTTGAGCTTGTCCGACGCGGCGCGAAAGCTGCCCAGCGTGGCTACCCAGAAAAAAGTTTCGATATTGCGTAGTTCGATCATCAGCCTGTTCCCCCGGCGCGATGAGCGTATCATGTCAGCCGCCCGGTACCCGCAAGCCGGCGTTCCAGCCAGATAAGGAGTTTGTCGATGACCCCGGCCGATAACGGTCGCACGCGCTCAGCCGCGCCCGCCTCCGGCGGCCCGATGATGGGGGTGCTGTTGCTGGTGCTGTCGATGTGGACGTTGTCGTGCCTGGACGCCAGCGGCAAGTGGGTGATGAACGCGGGCGTACCGTTGCTGGTGCTGTCGTGGTTCCGCTACGCCGTGCACTTGGCGCTGGTGCTGGCCCTGGTGCTGCCTGCGCGCGGCCTGGGCGTTTTTCGCAGCAAGAAGCCGCGCGAACAGATCCTGCGGGGTGGCTCGATGTTCCTGGCCACGCTGATGTTCTTCACCACCCTGAGTTACATCCCCCAGGCCGAGGCCACCGCCATCAATTTCCTGGCGCCGCTGCTGGTGCTGTCGGCCGCGCCCTGGGTGCTCAAGGAACCTGCCCGCCTGTCGCGTTTCGTCGCCGCGGGCATTGCTTTCATCGGCGTGATCATCGTGATCCGTCCCGGCGGCGGCCTGGATCCCGTCGGCACGGTGTTCGGCCTGCTCACGGCCTGTTGTTTCGCGGTGCAGTTCATTGCGACGCGCCGCGTCGCAGGCGACGACCCGTTCACCTCGCTGATCTGGAGCGGCGCCGTCGGCACCATCTGCCTGACTCTGGCCCTGCCCTTCATCCTGCCGCCCGCCCTGCCCATCCTCAAGGCGCTGGCGCCGTTGGACTGGGTCGTGCTGATCTCCACCGGCATCACCGGCGGCCTGGGGCATCTGTTCCAGATCGCCGCCTACCGCCGCGCGCCCGCTTCTACCCTGGCGCCCTTTGTCTACCTGCAGATCATCAGCGCCACCTCGGTCGGCTGGCTGGTCTGGGGCCATTTCCCGGATCCGCTGACCTGGCTGGGCATCGCCATCATCTGCGCCAGCGGTATCGGCATCGGCCTGATCGAATGGCGCCGCAGCCGCGCTCAGGCCGCGCCGCTGGCCCGGGCCGGCGTGCGCTGAGCCAGCAGCGCGCAGGCGCCTCCTCCCGTACAATGCGGGTCGCTTTTTGCGCTTTCGCGCATGGGCGATCCAGGCAATCCCCGAATCGAGGCTCCCATGATCATCAAGCCCCGTGTGCGCGGCTTCATCTGCGTCACCACCCATCCGGCCGGCTGCGCCGCCAACGTCCGCAATCAGATCGACTACGTCCAGGCCCAGGGGCCGATAGCTGGCGGGCCGAAACGCGTGCTGGTGCTGGGCGCATCCACCGGCTATGGCCTGGCGGCGCGGATCAGCGCGGCCTTCGGCTGCGGCGCGCAGACGCTGGGCGTGTTCTTCGAACGGCCCGGCGACGCCGCCAAGGCCGGCACGCCGGGCTGGTACAACACGGCGGAGTTCCACGAGCAGGCCCACGCCGCCGGGCTCTACGCCAAGAGCGTCAATGGCGACGCCTTCTCCGACGAGATCAAGCGCAAGACCATAGACCTCATCAAGCAGGACCTCGGCCAGGTCGACCAGGTGATCTACAGCCTGGCCGCGCCGCGTCGCACGCACCCGAAAACCGGGGAAGTCTTCAATTCCACGCTCAAGCCCATCGGCCAGGCGGTCAACCTGCGCGGCCTGGACACCGACCGCGAAGTGGTCAAGGAATCCGTGCTGGAACCGGCCACCCAGGCCGAGATCGACGCCACCGTGGCCGTCATGGGCGGCGAAGACTGGCAGATGTGGATCGATGCCCTGCTAGAAGCGGGCGTGCTGGCCGAAGGCGCCACCACCACGGCCTTCACCTACCTGGGCGAGAAGATCACCCACGACATCTACTGGAACGGCTCCATCGGCGCCGCCAAGAAGGACCTGGACCAGAAGGTGCTGGAAATCCGCGCCAAGCTGGCCGCGCGCGGCGGCGACGCCCGCGTGTCGGTGCTCAAGGCGGTGGTGACGCAGGCCAGCTCGGCGATCCCCATGATGCCGCTGTACCTGTCGCTGCTGTTCAAGACCATGAAGGAAGCCGGCACGCATGAAGGCTGCATCGAACAGGTCTATGGCCTGTACCGCGACAGCCTCTGCGGCCAGGCGCCCATCCTGGACCAGGACGGCCGCCTGCGCGCCGACTACAAGGAACTGGATCCCGAAATACAAGCCCGCGTGCAGGCACTGTGGAGCCAGGTCACCAACGACAACATCTACCAGCTGACGGATTTCGCGGGCTACAAGCAGGACTTCCTGCGCCTGTTCGGCTTCGAGATCGACGGCGTCGACTATGCAGCCGACACCGATCCGGCCGTGGAAATCCGCGGCCTGGCGTAAGCCTCGCCGCTAACGCGCCATCAGCTCCAGCAGGCGGTCCAGGCCGCCTTCGTCGATCGCCACCTTGACCTCCTCGCGCACGGCCGGCTTGGCGCGGTAGCCCACCGACAAACCGGCGGCGCGCATCATCGGCAGATCGTTGGCGCCGTCGCCCACCGCGATGGCGCGCTCCGGCCCCACGCCCAGGGACGCGCACACCTCGAGCAGCTTGCGGCGCTTTTCCTCGCCGTCGCAGATATCTCCCCAAACTTGCGGCAGCAGCCGGCCCGTCAAGCGGCCGTCTACGATTTCCAGCACATTGGCGCGCACGTCATCCAGGCCCAGGCGCACCCGCAGGCGGTCGGTGAAGCAGGTAAAGCCGCCGGTCACCAGCAGGCAGGTCAGGCCCGCGGCCTTGCAGGCCGCGATCAGCGTCTCGGCACCAGGATTGATGCGCACGCGCTGCTCGTAGACCTCGTCCAGCGTCGCTTCCGGCATACCCGCCAGCAGCGCCACGCGCTCGCGCAGGCTCTGCTTGTAGTCCTTGATCTCGCCGCGCATCGCGGCTTCGGTCAGCGCCGCCACCTCGGCCTTCTTGCCCATCAGGTCCGCCATCTCGTCCAGCGTCTCGATCGAGATCAGCGTGGAGTCCATGTCGAAGGCGATGAGCTTGTAGTCTGTCAGCGCAAGCGGAGGCGCAATGCCGCGCCAGTGCAGGCCGGGTATCGTCGAGGCGGAATGCATGAGTCGTCCTTGTCTATGCGGAATGGGAGGGGTCGCGGCCTTGCTCGCGCAGCCACTCGATGAACAATTGCGCGGATGCAGCGGCGGGACCGTCCTGCCGGTACAGGGCGTGGATGCCGGCGTTGGGCAGTTGCGGGCCGTCGAACAGCGGGCGCAGCCGGTCAGCGCGGATATCGTCTTCCAGCAGGCACCAGGGCGCCAGCGCGATGCCGAGGTCGTTCATGGCAGCCTGCATGCACAGAAACTGGTGGTCGAACACCGGCCCGGGCAACTGCGCGGGCACGTCCACCTTGGCCAGCGCGAACCAGCGCGGCCAGTGGTCCATGCCGCCCGCGATCTTCAGCAGCGGATGCCCCAGGCAATCCGCAGGCGCGGCCAGGCGGTTGCGCTCGATGAAGCGCGGCGACGCCACTGGCACGTGAAAGTCGTCCAGGCAGTGCACACAGGCCAGGTCCGAGTGCGCCATGTAGCCATGGCGGATCAGCACGTCGCTGCCTGTATCGCCGCCACGGTCCAGGAAGGAGCGCCCCTGCGTGGTGAGCTGCACGTCCACCCCCGGATGCCGCGCCTGGAACGCCGAGAGGCGCGGGATCAGCCATTTCATGGTCAGGGACGGCGTGGCGCAGACGCGCAACACGCCGCCATAGGCGGGCGATTTCAGCTTGGCGGTCGCGGCCGCGATGCGTTCCAGGCTGGCCTGGATCTCGGGAAAATAGGCCTGGGCGCAAGGCAGCAGCGCCACGCCGCGCGCCTCGCGCGCGAACAGGGGTTGCCCCACGTACTCTTCGAGTATGCGGATCTGCTGGCTGACCGCGCTGTGCGTGATGCTCAGTTCGTCCGCGGCCGCGGTGAAGCTGCGCAGACGCGCCGCGGCTTCGAACACGCGCAAGGCCTTGAGCGGCGGCAGGCTCTGCCCCGCCATCTCAGTTGCGGCCCGCCCGCGCGCCGGCCCGGCGCCGCGCTGTGCTGCTCTTTCCCACGTTTTCCCTTGTCGTCTATTTTTCTATGGGCGCGGCTTGCGCGCGCCTCTGCCATCCAGCCGCATTCTAGGTGATAGCCCGCGCGCCGACCTCTTAGAAAAACTAACGACTACCCTTAAAAAACACCGCTGGTCGGGCGCACAGCGCGTTCCTATGATGCCGACAACCTCAAGCAGGAAGCGAAACATGGCATCAATCACCGTAGACGGCATCGTCAAGACTTTCGGCGGGCAGCAAGTGCTGCGCAATCTGTCGCTGCACATCCCCGACGGCGCGTTCTACACGCTGCTGGGACCCAGCGGCTGCGGCAAGACCACGCTGCTGCGCTGCATTGCCGGCTTCTATGCGCCCGACGGCGGACGCCTGCTGTTCGACCAGGACGACGTGACCCATGTATCCGCGCACCGCCGCGACATCGGCATGGTGTTCCAGGACTATGCGCTGTTCCCCGACAAGACCGCCTTCGACAACGTCGCCTACGGCCTGCGCGCCCGCGGCGTGGCGCGCGCCGAAATCACGCGGCGCGTCAACGAGGCGCTGGACAAAGTCGGGCTGCTGGCCCTGGCGGAACGCTATCCCGCGCAGATGAGCGGCGGGCAGCGCCAACGCGTGGCCCTGGCGCGCGCGCTGGTGATCCGCCCGCGCGTGCTGCTGATGGACGAGCCCCTTTCCAACCTGGACGCCAAGATGCGTCTGCAGATGCGCGACGTGATCCTGGACCTGGTGCGCGAGGCCGGCATTACCACGGTGTTCGTGACGCATGACCAGGAAGAAGCCCTGGCGATGTCCGACCGCATCGCCATCATGGATCGCGGCGACATCGCCCAGCTGGGCACGCCGGAAGAACTCTACGGCACGCCCGTCAACGCCTATGTGGCGGACTTCATCGGCTCGGCCAACGTGATCCCGGTGCCGGCCCGCAACGGCCAGGCAGGCGCTCCCGCCGGCCATGTGCGCTACGAGATCTGCGGCCTGGGCTTTGACGGCGTGCAAGGCAGCGACCAGCTGGACGGCAAGGGCGTGCTGATCGCCCGCCCGGAGGAACTGGCCCTGATGGCGCCCGCCCCTTACGTGCCCAATACCTTGCCCGGCAAGGTGTTGCGGCGCCAGTACCTGGGTTTCAAGACGGCCTATCGCATCGCGCTGGACAATGGCTCCGAGATCCGCGTCGAACTGCATGCCGGCAACATGGTGGCGCAGTTCCAGCCCGGCGAAGCCGTGCAGGTGCTGATCCCCGCCGACAGCCGCGTCGTCAACGCCTGAGGACGCGCCGACCATGAAAATCAAATGGTGGCCCTGGGGTATCCTGACCGCGATCAGCCTGGCCTTGCTGCTGTTCTTCGTGCTCTATCCGCTGGGCGTGCTGTTCAGCAACAGCGTCACCGGGCAGGACGGCGGCTTCACGCTGGAGGGCTTCAAGGCCCTGCTGGCCGATTCGCAGTATGTGGAGGCCTTCGGCAATACGCTGATCCTGGGCCTGGCGGTCACGACCTGCACGGTGCTGGTGGGCGTGCCTTTCGCCTACATGGTGGCGCGCTTCGACTTTCCGCTGAAGAATCTGGTGGCGATCCTGCCGGTGCTGACAATCGTGATCCCTGAGATCATCGTCGGCCAGTCCTGGCTGCTGATCCTGGGCAACAACGGCATCCTGACCAATCTGTTGGGCGACGCCGGCATCTCGCTGCCTTCGTTCTACGGCTGGACCGGCATGGTGTTCTCCATGACGCTGGTCTACTACACCTACATCTACCTGGGCGTGCTGGCCGCGTTGCGCGGCTTCGACGGCCAGTTGGAGGAAGCCGGCCTGAGCCTGGGCACGCCGCCGCTGCTGACCAAGCTGCGCGTGCTGGTGCCGGTACTGCTGCCGGCGGTGCTGGTCAACGCGCTGGTGGTGTTCACGCTGGTGGTGGGCAATTTCGCCCTGGCCATGCTGCTGGGCAGCCGCGTGCCGCTGCTCTCGGTCATGACGTACAACACCTTCGTCAGCGAAATGGGCGGCAGCCCGACACTGCAGAGCGCCATGTCGGTGGTGTCCATCGCCATCGTCGCCATCGTGCTGTTCTTCCAGAAACGCGTGGTCGAACGCAAGGTCTACACCATGACGCAGGGGCGCGCGCCGGCCGCCACCCGCGTGCGGTCGTGGACCGCCCTGCTCTACACCAGCGGCGTCGGGCTGATCATCTTCATTTCGCTGCTGCCGCTCATCGTGGTGTTCATAGCCGCCTTCACCAAGACCAGCGGGCCGGTGATGCAATGGGGCCAGTGGTCCTTGGCCAGCATGCAGCGCGCGCTGCATGGCGCGCCGGAGCCCATCCTGAACTCGCTCAAGTTCGCGTCCCTGGCCACGGTGTTGGGCGTGGCCTTCGCGGTGCTGGTGAGCTACCTGACGATCAAGAAACGCAGCGCATCCACCCAGGTGCTGGACTACATCGTGGTGCTGCCGCTGACCATTTCCGGCACGGTGCTGGGCATCGCGCTGGTGCAGACCTTCAACACCGGCTGGCTGGTGTTGGCGGGCACTTCGGGAATCATGGTGCTGTGCTACACGGTGCGGCGCCTGCCCTTCGCGGTGCGCAACGCTTCGTCGGTGCTGTTCAACATTCCCGAATCGATCGAGGAGGCCTCGATCAGCCTGGGCGTGTCTCCGCTCATGACGTTTTTCAAGGTAGTCCTGCCCGCGATGAAAGCATCCATCATCTCGGCAGCCATCCTGATGTGGCTCACCACCATCTCCGAGCTGTCGGCCTCCATCGTCGCCTACAGCGGCGGCCTGGAGACCATGCCCATCGCCATCTTCCGCCAGGTCGACGGCGGCAGGCTGGGCATGGCGTCGGCCTACGGCGCGGCGCTGGTCACGGTCATCGTGCTGCCCATCATCGTGTCGGTCAAGGCGTTCCGCATCAAGCTGTTCTCCGGTAAATAACCCACTCGCACAGAGGCTAACCATGCAACTCAAGCACCTACTTCAGTACAGCGTCCTCGCCGCCGCCCTGGCCACCGGCGCCGCGCAGGCCCAGAACGTCGTGCTCTATTCGTCCAACAACACGGAGACGATCGAAACCGCCCTGGACGCGGTGAAGCAGAAGTCGCCGAAATTGAACGTGCAGCCCGTCACCGGCGGCACCGGCACGATGATGAAACGCATCGAGGCGGAAGCGCAGAACCCGCGTGGCGACCTGTTCTGGAGCGGCGGCTTCGGCACGCTGGGCGCCTACCGCCAGCACCTGCAGCCCTACCGCCCGGCCGACCTGGACAAGATCCCCACCGAGTTCCGCGGTCCGGACGACCTGTGGGTCGGCACCAACGTGCACGTCATGGTGATGATGGTCAACGAACGCCAGCTCAAGGGCCTGCCGGCCCCGGCCACCTGGTCCGACCTGATGCAGCCGCAGTGGAAGAACAAGTTCGCCATCACCGATCCGTCCAAGAGCGGCACGGCCTACATGCTGGTGTACGGCCTCTTCAAGCAGTTCGGCCAGGAAGGCCTGGACAAGATCGCCGCCAACGCGGTGGTCACGGCGTCGTCGGGCACCACCTACAAGGGCGTGGCCGCGGGCGAGTACGCCGTCGGCATGACGCTGGAATACGCCGCGCAGGAATACGTGGCCGGCGGCCAGAAGGAGATCAAGCTGGTCTACCCGACCGAGGGCAGCTACCTGGCGCCTGAAGGCATGTTCATCATCAAGGGCGCGAAGAACATGGACGCCGCGAAGGCGCTGTACGACGGCCTCTTGAGCAAGGAATCGCAGGAAGCCCAGCTGGTGAAGAACTTCCGCCGCCCGACCCGTACGGACGTGGCCGTGGCCAGCCTGACCACCTTGCCTGAACTGAAGACCATCAAGATCTTCCCGGTCAGCCAGGATGCGGCGGCAAAGGAGTATGAGGCTGTAGTGTCGGCCTGGAATCAGGCCGTGGCCAAGGCGAAATAAGAAGCCCCCCCACGCCGCGCCCCTCCGGGACTAACTGTCCCCAAGGGCGCTGGCCCACCTAGGGGCGACCCGGCGGTGGGCGGCGGCGTCAGTCGCCGTTGACCATGCGCCCCGCAGCCAGCACCAACTGGCGCCCGCAACGGGCCGCCAGCTGCGGATCATGGGTCACCAGCACCAGCGTGGTGCCGTGCTCCCGGTGCAGATCGAACATCAGGTCGATGACCGTCACGCCCGTGGCGGCGTCCAGGCTGCCAGTGGGTTCATCGGCGAACAGCAAATCCGGCTGCACCACGAAGGCGCGCGCCAGCGAAACGCGCTGCTGTTCGCCGCCCGACAGCGTACGCGGATAATGATGCAGGCGCTTGCCCAGCCCCACCCGTTCCAGCATGGCTTGCGCCGCGTCACGCGCCGGCTGCCCCGCCAGCTCCAGCGGCAGCATCACGTTTTCCAGCGCCGTCAGGTTGGGCAGCAGTTGGAACGACTGGAACACGAATCCCACATGATTGGCGCGCAAGCGCGCGCGGCCGTCCTCGTCCAGCGAGAACAAATCCTGTCCCGCCAGGCGCACGCTGCCCACGCTGGGAACATCCAGGCCCGCCAGCAGTCCCAGTAGAGTCGACTTGCCCGAACCCGAACTGCCGGTGATGGCCACGGCGCTACCCGCCTCGACCGTAAAATCAATACTTTCCAGGATGGAGAGCGTGCCGCCGGCATCGGCCACCTGCTTGCCCAGCCCTTTCACCTCGATCGAATTCTTGTTATCCATGCGCCTATTTTCCCGTCTGCTACTCATGACCGCCGTGGCGACCGCCATCATGGCGCCCGCCCACGCTCAGACCGCCTCGGCCGCCCAGGGTTCCGCGCCACGAACCGTATTGGTCCTGGGCGACAGCCTGTCCGCCGAATACGGCATCAAGCGCGGCACCGGCTGGGTGCCGCTGCTCTCCGCCCGCGTAGCGGAACAATACCCCAAGTACCAGGTCGTCAACGCCAGCATCAGCGGCGATACGACCAGCGGCGGCGTGGCCCGCCTGCCGGCCCTGCTGCGCCAGCATGCGCCGGCCGTGGTGGTGCTGGAGCTAGGCTCGAACGACGCCTTGCGCGGCCTGCCGCTGAACATGACCGAGCAGAACCTGCGCACCATGGCCCAGACCGCCCGCAAGGCCGACGCCGAAGTCCTGATCGTCGGCATGCAGATCCCGCCTAATTACGGCCGGGACTACACCCAGCGATTCGCCCAGGTGTTCCCCACGGTCGCCAAAGACGAAAACGCCCGGCTCGTGCCCTTCCTGATGGAAGGTATCGCAACGAACCGGGCGATGTTCCAGGCCGACGGCATCCATCCGAACGAGGATGCCCAGCCTCTTTTGCTGGACAACGTGTGGCCGACGCTGCGGCCACTGTTGAACTGATTCCGCGCTGATCAGCCGGCTGCCGGCTGCTCGCCGCGGATGACCGCGGCGGCGGCGGGCAGCACCTGCACCTTGTACTCTTCGCGCAGCATGCGCACCAAGGCTTCGTTTTCGGCCTGGCCCCAGGCGCCCGACAACTGCTGCGCCAGGCGCTCCTTGTCGGCCGGATCGACCGTGCCGGCCTCGACCTTCTCCAGGCGCGCCAGCGTGTAGTCCGCACCCGATTGCACGCCGGCGTAGGCCGGCAGCGTGGTGGCGGGCAGACGCATGACGGCGTCCAGCACCGGGCGCGGCAGATCCTTGGGATCCTGGCGCGACACGATTACCGGGGCGCCAAAGCCTTCCGGCACGGCGGCGGGGTTGGCCTGGTCGGCGGCCAGCGCGGCCTCGCCGGCCTTCTTGGCGGCTTCGGCCGAACGCTCGTCGAGCAGCTTGGCGCGGATGATCTCCGACACCTTGTCCAGCGGCGGCACGTGGGCCGGCTCGACCGCGGCAACGCGCAGGGCCAGCATGGTATCGGGCGACAGCTCGATCACGCCGGAGTTCTGCTTTTCACGCAGCACGTCGGGCGAGAACAGCACCTGGCGCACGCGCGGGTTGTCCAGCAGCGCGGCGTCGGGGCTGGCAGCAGCCGAACCCGGACCGGCCTTGTCGGCAGGCAGCAGGCCTTCGCGGGTCACGCCGGACGCGGTGCGCAGCTTCAGGCCGACGGTGTCGGCGGCGGGCTGCAGGCTGTCGCGCTGGTCGTAGACCTGCTTGTTCAGCTGGCTGGCCATTTCCGAGAAGCGCACGGCGGCGAGCTGCTTGCGGACTTCAGCGGTGATCTGGTCCTTGACCTCGGCCAGCGGCTTGATGGCGGCGGGCTGGATCTCGGTGACCTTGACGACGTGCAGGCCGGACGGGGTTTCGATCACGCCGGACACCTGGTCCTTGGCCTGGCCGAAAATGGCCTTTTCCAGCGGGCCGGTCAGCATGCCCGGAGCCAGCCAGCCCAGATCGCCGCCATTGGCTGCCGAACCCGCGTCCTGCGAGTTCTTGCGCGCCAGTTCGGCGAACTGCGCCGGATCGGCGGCGGCCTGCTTGGCCAGATCCTCGGCCTTGGCGCGGGCGGCCTTGCGGGCGTCTTCCGAGGCGCCAGGGGCCAGGTTGATCATGATGTGGCTGGCGCGGCGGCGTTCGGGCTGGCCGAAGCGGTTCTTGTTCTGCTCGTAGTAGGAGGCCAGGTCCTCGTCCTTGACCTGCACGCCTTGCGTGGCGGCAGCCTCGTCCAGCACCAAGTACTGGACCTGGACCTGTTCGGGAATCTGCAGCTGCTGCTTGTTGGCGTCGTACCAGGCCTGGATGTCGGCCGGGGTGGCGCTGACCTGCGAGCGGAAATCGGCGGCGGCGAAGCGGCGCAACTGCACCGTGCGCTGCTGCGTCAATGCCGTTTCCAGCGCAGCCACGACCTCGCCAGGCGCGCGGGCCGACTGGCCGACGGGCTCCAGCACGCGCGCGACCGCCAGGTCGCGGCGCAGGCCGGCTTCGAACGAGGTCGGCGACATGCCTTGCGCGGCCAGCACCTGGCGGTAGCGCTCGGGCGAGAAACGGCCATTGTCCTGGACTTCCGGAATCGCGGCGATGGTGTTGCGCAGCGTTTCGTCGGACACCGAGAAACGGTTGTCGACGGCGACGTTGGCCAGCAGGCGCTGATTGATCAGCTGGTTGAGCAGGCCTTCGCGCAACGCCGGCGTGTCGATCACGGCCGGGTCGAACTGGGCGCCGAGGCGCTGGCGGAACTGCTCCAGCTGGTTGCGGTGCGCCTGGTCGAATTCGGCCCGCGTAACGGGCTGACCATTGACCGTGGCCAGTTCAGGCTCGGCGCGCATGAAGCTGTCATAGCCTTGAATACCGACCAGGAAGAAGGACGGCACAATCAGAAGCAGCAGGATGAACTGCATCCAGCGCCGATGGCTGCGAATAAATTCGAACATGGAATCCCTGTTGCCGCACTCCAGGCAGGTGCCCGAAGCCGCAAGAAAACGCATAAAAAAAGGCGAAGTCGATTCGCCCTATTCCCATACCGGTCAATACCGGATCAGCGGGCGGATTTTAGCATTTCTCATTCGCCGCGCAGGCCTGGATTCTTCCGAATGGCGTCCGGGGCTGCGCCCTGGCTCCGGCTGCACAGAACCGGGGACCGAGTCAACCCGGGGAACCACCATTTCCAGGCCCTTGCGGCCCCCGTATCGTGGCCTGTCAGGGTAAGTCCCCATTACCCCGACGCCGCGCCTCCGAGGACGCGGCCCCCTCCACGCACGCTCAGAGGTACACACTGATGCCGTTCCCATCTCCCCGCCTGCCACTCCTGCGCACCTGCATCGCCCTGGCCTTCGTAAGCGGCGCCCCCGCCGCGCTGGCCGCGCCCGTCGCCGCCGTCCACCAGGCCGCGCAAGCCCAGCAGCAAGCCATGCTGGACACCATGCGCGACCTGGTCGGGATAGAGTCGGGCAGCAAGGACGTCGAAGGCGTGGAACGCATTGCCATACTGGTCCGGGACCGCCTCAAGGCGCTGGGCGGCACGGTGGAGATCATCCAGCCCACCGACGTCTTCCGCCTGGACGACACGCCGGAGAAGGTCGGCCCCATGGTCCATGCCGAGTTCAAGGGCAAAGGCCAGAAGAAAATCATGCTGATCGCCCACATGGACACCGTCTACCGCAACGGCATGCTCAAGGACCAGCCCTTCCGCGTCGACGGCGACAAGGCCTACGGCCTGGGCATTGCCGACGACAAACATGGTGTCGCCGCCATCATCCATACCCTGACCCTGCTGCAGAAGCTGGGTTTCGATGACTACGGCACCATTACCGTGCTGATCAACGGCGACGAGGAAATCAGCTCGCCCGGCGCGCGCAGCACCATCACCCGCCTGGGCGCCGACCAGGACGCCGTGTTCTCATTTGAGGGCGGCGGCGCCGAGGCGCGCCTGACGCTAGCCACCAGCGGCATCGGCGCGGCCTACCTGACCGTGCAGGGCAAGACCTCGCATGCCGGCGCGCGCCCGGAAGGCGGCGTCAATGCGCTCTATGAACTGGCGCACCAGCTGCTGCAACTGGACAAGCTGTCCAAGCCCGAGGAAGGACTGAAGCTGAACTGGACCGTGGCCCAGGCGGGCACCAACCGCAACGTCATCCCGGGCCAGGCCACCGCCCAGGCCGACGCCCGCGCATTGCGCGTCTCTGACTTCGACGCGCTGTCGCGCACGCTGGAAGAGCGCGTACAGAAGAAACTGCTGCCCGAATCCAAGGTCAGCGTGAAATTCGAGGTGCGCCGCCCACCGCTGGAAGCCACCCCAGCCTCGCGCGCCCTGGCCCAGCACGGCGTGCAAATCTACAAGGAACTGGACCTGCCGATGAAAGTCGTGGATCGCGCCAGCGGCGGTGGCACCGATGCGGCCTTCGCCGCCCTGAAGGCGCGCGGCCCGGTGATCGAAGGCATGGGCCTGAGCGGTTTCGGCGCGCACTCCAATGACGCCGAGTACATCCAGATCAACAGCATCGTGCCGCGCCTGTACCTGGCGGCGCGGATGATCATGGACGTGTCGCAGGACAAGGCGCCCATGAAGTAGGCCCATGGGCAGGCCGCGGCGTCCGCGCGCGCCGCGGCAGGCCGGGATCCGGCGTGCAGAAGGAGTATCCTTGCAACCCTGTACAAAAGAACCCGAAGCAACACCTAAATGAGCGCAAAACTCCCCTCCTGGCCCTACTCCCGTTACATCGCGCACCGCGGCGGCGGCCGTCTGGCCCCGGAGAACACCCTGGCCGCCATGCGCGTGGGCGCCGAGCACGGCTTCAAGATGTTCGAATACGACGTCAAGCTGAGCAGCGACAACGTGCTGGTGCTGATGCACGACGACAACGTGGACCGGACCTCCAACGGCCAGGGTCCGGCCGCCGCCAAGACCTATGCGGAGTTGGCCCAGCTGGACTTCGGCAGCTGGCATTCGGCCGCCTACGCCGGCGAGCCGCTGCCGACCTTCGCCGCCGTCGCCCGCTATACGGTGGCCAACGGCATCGCCAGCAACGTCGAGATCAAGCCCTGCCCGGGCCGCGAAGCCGAAACCGGCCGCGCCGTGGCGCTGGCCGCACGCCAGCTGTGGCAAGGCGCTGCTGAACCGCCGCTGTTGTCCTCGTTCGCCGAAGAAGCGCTGCAGGCCGCAAGGGAAGCCGCCCCCGAACTGCCGCGCGCCTTGCTGGTGGAAAAGGTCCCCGCCGACTGGCGCGAGCGCCTGGTCAAGTACGACTGCGTGGCCCTGAACATCAACCAGAAAGACGCTACCCGCGAGCTGATCGACGCCGTGCACGCTGCCGGCTACCGCATCGCGGCCTGGACCGTCAACGACCCCGAGCGCGCGCGCCTGCTGCTCGACTGGGGCATAGACGGCATTTTCACCGACGAGCTGGCCGCGATCCGGCCCGCCGCCTGAGGCAGAACGCCCGTGTTCAGTTACCGCCACGCCTTCCACGCCGGCAACCACGCCGACGTGCTCAAGCACGCCATCCTGATCCACACGCTGGATTACTTCAATAAAAAGGACGCGCCCTACTGGGTCGTGGACACCCACGCCGGCGCCGGGCTGTACAGCCTGGACAGCGACTGGGCGGCCAAGACTTCGGAGTTCGCCGACGGCATCGGCCGCCTGTGGGAAGCCGAAGACCTGCCACCTATTCTGGCCGACTATGTCGCCCGGATCCGCGCCTACAACACCAACGGCCGCCTGCGGCGCTATCCTGGCTCGCCGTGGCTGGCGCTGGACGCGCTGCGCCCGTCGGACCGGCTGCGCCTCTTCGAGATGCACCCGACCGAAATCGACACGCTGGTCGCCAACCTGGAGCACCAGGGCCGCGCCGCGCAGCGCCAGACCACCATCTACGGCGACGACGGGTTCGAAGGCGTCAAGGCCCTGCTGCCGCCGCCCACGCGCCGCGGCATGGTGCTGATCGACCCGTCGTACGAAGACAAGAACGACTACCGCCGCACGTTCGTCACCATCAAGGAATGCATCAAGCGCTTCGCCACCGGCACCTATGCCGTTTGGTACCCGCTGGTGCAGCGCCGCGAGGCCAGCGAAATGGCGCGCCACCTGGAAAACCTGAAGGTCAAGAGCTGGCTGCACGCCACCCTGACCGTCAAGAAGGCCACCATCGATGGCTACGGCCTGCACGGCAGCGGCATGTTCCTGATCAACCCGCCCTGGACCCTGCATGACGCCCTGAAGCAGGCCATGCCTTATCTGGCGCGCACGCTGGGCCAGGATGAGCGGGCCGGCTTCACGCTGCAATTCCGCGAGAATCCGTTCCCGGTGCCGAAGAAGCAGTCGGACGACTGATTCCGCGCAGAACGCAAGAAAAGGCCACGATCACTCGTGGCCTTTTTTCTTGCCAGGTCGTGCAATCGCTATTGCGGCACTCAGGCTGTTTCGCTTTCGGGCTCTTCACGACGCAGCGCCTCTTGCGCCTGGGCCAGCTTGGCCGCCGCGTCGCGCAGCGCGGTGCGCAAACCTTCCTCGATCACGGGGTGATAGAAAGGCATCTCCAGCATGCGCGCCACGGTCAGTTCCTGCTGCACGGCCCAGGCCAGCAGATGGCCGATGTGTTCGGCGCTGGGGCCGACCATTTCGGCGCCCAGGAAACGGCCCGTCTCGATGTCCGCGTAGACGTGCAACATGCCGCGGTTCTTCAGCATGACGCGCGAGCGGCCCTGATCGCTGAAGTCCACCTCGCCCGTCACAAAGGTACCCGGCACCAGCCGCGCATGCCCCTGGCCCGCCATGGCGATCTGCGGGTCCGAGAACACGACGGCCAGCGGCGCGCGGCGCAAGCCTTTGCGCACTTCCGGATAGCGGGCGGCGTTTTCGCCGGCGATGCGGCCTTCGTCGGCCGCTTCGTGCAGCAACGGCGCGTCGGCATTGGCGTCGCCGGCAATGAAGATGGGCGCGTCGCCCGCCTGCATGGTTGCGCGGTCGAACAGCGGCACGCCATGCTTGTCCAGTTGCAGCGAGGTGTTTTCCAGCCCCAGCCCGTCCACGTTAGCGCGGCGGCCAGTGGCGACCAGCGCGTAGTCGAAGCGTTCGGTGCGTTCGGTATTGTCCAGCGCCACATAGCGGACTTCCACTTCGTCGCCGACCCGGGTCGTCTCGAGCACGCGGGCGTCCGGATCCAGATAGAACTCGCGCTGGAAGATCTTGCGGGCGGTGTTGCGCACTTGCGGATCGCTGATGCCGGCCAGGCTGCCGCTGACGCCGAACACGCGCACCTCCACGCCCAGACGCGCCAGCGCCTGGCCCAGTTCCAGCCCGATCACGCCCGGACCGAACACGGCCACGCGTCCCGGCAGATCGTCCCAGGCGAACACGTCGTCGTTCAGCACCAGCCGGTCGCCCAACGCGCGGAACGGCGGCGGCACCGCGGGGCGCGAGCCGGTCGCGATAATCACGCGGGAGGCGCGCACTTCCGTGTGCTCGTCCACTTGCAGCACCGTGTCCGACACGAAGCGCGCATAGCCGCGCAGCTTGTCCTCGGCGGGTATGCTTTCCACGCCTTCCAGCACAAAGCCCACGAAACGGTCGCGCTCGCGCTTGACGCGGTCCATCACCTCGACCCCGTCCACCGTGATCTCGCCCCCCACGTGCACGCCGAAGGGCTCGGTGTGCGCGGCGCTGTGAGCCGCTTCGGCAGCGGCGATCAGCAGCTTGGACGGCATGCAGCCGACGCGGGCGCAGGTGGTGCCGTAGGGACCGCCTTCAATCAGCAGCGCGCGCTGGCCCGCGGCGCGGGCAGCGCGATAGGCGGCCAGGCCGGCCGTGCCGGCGCCGATGACGGCGATATCGGTATGCAGAGTTTTCATGACTGGGTGTCCCCCGATGTGGCGTGGAGCAGGAATTCAGGAAGGCGGGTTCCGCCTTGTTGCGCACCCTCAGGACGTAGGCCGTCCCACAGCGCCCGCGAGGGGCCGTGCGCAAAGGTGCGTAAAAAGGGAAACTCGTGAAGGTGGCGGCGGGCGGCGAACCGCCCTTCCGCCCTGCGCGGCCCCAGGACGAACCCAGGAGCCGGCAGGTTTGCAGACGCTTAGGCGAAGTGCGCCTTGAGCTCTTCCAGGCCGCCGATCAGCGAACCGTTGATGAACACCTGCGGGGCGGTGCCCTTGCCGGACACGGCGCCGATCACACGGCCGCGGACCTTGTTTTCCAGCGGGATCTCGATCGGAGCGTAGCCCTTGGCATCGAGCAGCGCCTTGGCTTCCACGCAGAACGGGCAGCCCGGCTTGGAGAACACGACCACCTGGTCGGGCTTCTTGGCCGACGGGGCGAAGTGAGCCAGCATGGTGTCGGCGTCCGACACTTCAAAAGGGTCGCCTTCCTTTTCCGGCTCGATGAACATCTTCTGGACCACGCCGTCCTTGACCAGCATGGAATAGCGCCAGCTGCGCTTGCCGAAGCCCAGGTCGCTCTTGTCGACCAGCATGCCCATGCCTTCGGTGAAGGCGCCGTTGCCGTCGGGCAGCAGCGTGATGTTGGCCGATTCCTGGTCCTTGGCCCATTCGTTCATGACGAAGGTGTCATTGACCGACACGCAGACGATGCTGTCCACGCCGGCGGCGAAAAACGCGGGGGCCAGTTCGTTGTAGCGCGGCAGGTGGGTCGACGAGCAGGTCGGCGTGAAAGCGCCGGGCAGCGAAAAGACCACGACGGTCTTGTTCTTGAACAGGTCGTCGGACGTGACCTTCTTCCAGGTGTTGTCCTCACGGACCGGGAACGTTACGTTCGGAACACGTTGGCCTTCGCGGTTTTGCAGCATTCAAATCTCTCCTTGGGGTAGCGGGGTTGTTTGATTAACCACCATGGAAAGAATGATAAATCCTTACTATCAATTATTCAAATTTAATAAATTCAATAGATCGATAGGTTTTAGCAATGAAGAAATAATTGATGCGAGGCCAGATCTATCATAGCCCGGCCTCGCACCTGGGGAGATTACACCGCCACGGGCGCGTAGCCGGCGTCACGGATCGCGTCTTCGATCTTGTCGGCGTCATCGGCTCCGGTCACGGTCACGCGGTGCGTGGGCAGGTCGATCGCGACAGTCGCGCCCGGCGCCGCCTGGGCCACTGCGGCCGTGATGGTCTTGGCGCAATGGCCGCAGGTCATGTCAGCCACTTGGAACTCGATGCTCATAGTTATCTCCATAGGATTCAAGGGTGATGGACATCATTTCGTCCACCATGGAAAGCAGCTTAAACCTTCCTATGATAGCAAGGTCAAGCGTAGAATCGGAGTCAGGCTACACAGGAGCACAGCAATGAATATCGGCGAAGCATCCAAGAGTTCCGGCATTTCCGCCAAGATGATCCGCTACTACGAAAGCATCGGCCTCATCAGCCCGGCCGGAC
Organism: Achromobacter sp. D7-1; assembly: GCF_059760445.1. NCBI lineage: Bacteria > Pseudomonadati > Pseudomonadota > Betaproteobacteria > Burkholderiales > Alcaligenaceae > Achromobacter > Achromobacter sp. D7-1. The sequence goes on from NZ_JCBAMT010000030.1 coordinate 31,315, forward strand.
GCACGGATTCCGGCTACCGCGTGTATAGCGACCACGATCTGCATACGCTGCACTTCGTGCGCCGCGCGCGCGACCTGGGCTTCTCGGTGGAACAGATGAATGAGCTGCTGGCCCTGTGGAAGGACCGCAGCCGCGCCAGCGCCGACGTGAAACGTATCGCGCTGGAGCACGTGCAGGAACTCGAGCGCAAGGCCGAGGCGCTGCGCGACATGGCGGCCACCTTGAAGCATCTGGCCGAGCACTGCCAGGGCAACGACAGGCCGGACTGCCCCATCCTCGAAGGCCTGAGCTGCAAGCACTGAAGCGGCCCAGGCCCCGCGCGATCAGTCCTGGGCCTGCGCCTCGGCCGCTACCTTGGCGTGGTACGCCTCGGTCGCGGCTTGCTTGGCGGCCGCCTTCTCGGCGGCGGCCGCGGCCTTCGCCTCTTCCGCGGCAGCCGCTTCCGCCGCGGCCTGGATGGCGCGCTGGCGCGCCCGTTCCCGCACTATCGCGATGCCTTCGGCGTCCAAAGACTCGAACACCGCGATGGACTCCACGTGGCCCGTGTGCGGGAACATGTTGATCACGCCCGCGCTCTTCAGTACATAACCGCCTTCATGCACCATGATGGCCGCATCTCGCGCCAGCGTGGCCGGGTTACAGGACACGTAGACGATGCGCACGGGACGCTCGTGCGCCTCCAGCAGCGACAATGCCTGCGCCACCGCGTGCGCGCCTTCGCGCGGCGGATCGATCAGCATGCGGTCGAAGTAGCCCAGCCCGCGCAGCCAGTCCACGTCCACCTCGAACAGATTCAGGGTGGCGAAGCTGGTGCGATCGCCCAGGCCGTGGCGCGATGCCGCATCGAACGCGCGGTCGGTCAGCGCCTTGCTGCCTTCCACGCCGACCGCTTCCTTGCCCTGCGTCGCCAGCGGCAGCGTGAAGTTGCCCAGGCCGCAGAACAGATCGGCCACGCGGTCGGTAGTCTGCACTTCCAGCAGCTTCAGGGCGCGCGACACCATGGCGCGGTTGATGGCGTGGTTGACCTGCGTGAAATCGGTGGGCCGGTACGGCATGCGCAGGCCGAATTCCGGCATGGTGTAGGCCAGGGTTTCGCCATGCTCGCGCTCCAGCGGATGCACGGTTTCCGGACCCTTGGACTGCAGCCACCACTGCACGTTGTGCTTGGCGGCAAAGGCGCGCAGGATGGCGATGTCGCCGTCGGTCAGCGGCAACAGATGGCGCAGGACCAGGGCGGTCACGCCCTCGCCCAGCGACACTTCGATCTGCGGCATGCGGTCCGGCGCCGACATGGAGCCGATCATTTCGCGCAAGGGGATCAGCAAGTCGCTGACGTGGCGCGGCAGCACATGGCATTCACGCATGTCAGCCACGTAGCTGCTCTTGCGTTCGTGGAAGCCGACCAGCACTCCGCCCTTCTTCGGCACCACGCGCACCGACAGGCGGGCGCGGTAGCGGTAGCCCCAGGTCGGGCCTTGCAGCGGCGCCAGGATGCGCGCCGGGCGCAGCTTGCCGACGTGCCAGAAGGTGTCTTCCAGCGAACGCTGCTTGATGGCCACCTGCGTGCTGGGCTCCAGGTGCTGCATGGCACAGCCGCCACAGACGCCGAAATGCGGGCAGCGCGGCGCCACCCGCTGCGACGAAGGCCGCAGCACCTCGTCCACGCGCGCAATCTCGTAGGACGGCTTGCGGCGCAACGTGACCGTAGTAACCCGTTCGCCCGGCAAGGCGCCTTCCACGAAGACCACCTTCCCGTCGCGGCGGGCGATACCCCTGGCTTCCAGGTCCAGGGATTCAATACTCAAAACGTCAGACATCTCACGCAGTCCAGAAGAATTACACGCAACCCGCTATTGTAGAAGGACTGCGGCCAATCCTGGAAATGGAAGTAGCGGGGCCGGAACGCACCGCTGTCGGCCCTAGCCCCTTGACTGTCGGGCGATGCCCCGGGCCTGCGTGCGCGCCCGCTGCAAGCGCAGCGCGGCCATGGCCGCCACGGCGGCAACGGCTCCCACAAGCGGCAGCCACGCCAGGCCGGCATGGACGATGGTCAGGCTGCCTAGCCCGCCGCCCGCCGCGGTTCCAAGATTGAAGGAAGCGATGTTCAGGCCGGCCGCTACCGCCGTGGACTCGGGCACATGGCGCTGCGCCAGCTTCAGCAGCCGGAGCGTCAGCAAGGTGACGATGCAGAAGAACACCATGCCCAGCGCGCCGGCCAGCACCACCACCGCCAGCCCGGAACCCCGCAACAGATATAGTCCCAGCAGGTTGACGGTCAACCCCGCGAGCGCATACAGCGCGGCGCGATCCCCGTCCATCGCGTCAGCCAGATAGCCGCCCAACAGATTGCCAGCAATCGAGCACAGGCCGAACAGCAGCATAGCCGCGCTGAGCCACCGCACATCCGCCCGCGTGACCTGTAGCAGATAGGGAGAGATGAAGGTGAAGAAACTGAACGTCGCCACACTGACCAAGGCGCCCACTCCGGCCGTCGCCAGCATGCGCGGATGCGCCAGCGCCTTCAAGCCAGCCCGCACGCCCGCCTGCGGCTTGCCCGGCCCGCGCACCGGCATGAAGCGCAGCAGGCCGATGACGCCGGCCAGCGCCAACGCGCCCACACCAGCGAAAATGGCACGCCACGACCAGATGCTGCCCAGGAATGTGCCTAACGGCACCCCCAGCGCCAAAGCCAACGTCAGGCCGATCCACACCACCGACAGCGCCCGCCCGGCCCGCGGGGCCGGCACCAGCCTTGCGGCCGCATCCGACGCCACCGCCATGAACACCCCGTGCGCCAGTCCCACCAGAAAACGCACGCCCAGCAAGACCGGCAAAGTGGGCGACAGGCTCATCAGCACGCTGCCCGCGGCCAGCACGGCCATGGCTAGCGCCAGGATGCGGCGGTCCGTCCAGGGCGCGAGCAGCGCGGTCACCAGCGGTGCGCCTATGGCTGCCCCCAAGGCGTAGACCGCGATTGAGGCGCCCGCCGCCTCGATGCTGGCACCAAGGCTTGCGGCCATGGCCGATATCAGGCCGGCCGCGACAAATTCGGAAAGGCCGAATGCAAAAGTGCATACGGAAAAGACGTAGACGGCGACAGGCATGACGATCCCGGACTCAAATGGAAAGGTCCGGCGCAAACCGCGAGGCGCTGTGAGGCGCTCGGCCGGATCCTGGGACTGAGCTTAGGGATCTGTCGCGGGTTCGTAAAATATCTTATTTATTAAAAAATAAGACTTTCAACGTCTGAAAAGGCCTGCTGCATGGTGCAGACCAGACGGTCGCGGGCGGGCGACGCCCGCTCCGGATTCCAGGCCATCAACAGGTCCAGATGCGTCAGCGCCATGGGCGCGTCGCTCTCGATGGCGCGAAAGACGACGTCGTCGCGCCGTTGCGCGGCCAGCGATCCTGGCAGCAGAGCGATACCGAAACCCGCGGCCACCAGTGCAATCAGTGTCTGCAGTTGACGCGCCTCCTGCGCCACCATGGGCCGGAAGCCCGCGGTCTGGCATAGCTGGATCAGCTGGTCGTGCAGGCCCTGCCCCAAGCTTCTGGGTGACGCGACAAACGCTTCATCCTTGAGTTTGGCGAGTTCGATCGAAGGCTGGTAGGCCAGGGGATGACCTGCCGGGAGGGCCACGCAGAGGGGTTCGCGCAGCAGGGCTTGAAAGCGCAGATCCGGCGTGCTGCCGCCCGGCGTGCGCAGGAATCCGATATCCGCAGTCCCGTTCTCCAGGGCCTCGACCTGCTCTCGCGTCGTGCCTTCGCGCAGGGTGAACGCCACTGCGGGGCACGTCAGCCGGAAATCGCGCAAGGCCCGCAGCAACGAGGCATAGGGCGCGATGTTGATGAAGGTCATCGTCAAATGCCCGTCCATGCCCTGCGCCACCCGCCGGGTACGCGCCACGCCTTCATCCAGCCCGTCCAGGATGCGCCGGGCCGTCTCGAGGAACGCCGCGCCTGCGGGCGTCAGCGCGACGCTGCGGTTGGTGCGCTCGAACAGCGTTGCGCCTATCTCGGCCTCCAGCCGCCGGATGGCCTGGCTCAGCGGCGGCTGCGCCATGTGCAGTCGCTGTGCGGCGCGGTTGAAGTGCAGGGTTTCGGCCACCGCGATGAATTGCCGCAATAGGCGTGTTTCTATCATTGGAACGCCTGAGGTTCTGATTCGATTCCCACAGTGTATTTTTTATCTTGTCCGGCAAAAAAAAGGCTTGCCGTAGACAGCGCGCCAACAGCTGTCCCACGGCAAGCCCAACGCCGGCGCTGTCAGGCGCCGCCACGGATAAAGGTCAGAAGGAACGCGCCACCGAGAACACCGCGCCCAGGCGGCCCGAAGGATGGCCGTATTTCGTGGGCAGCCAGTTGTCCTTGGTCGCACCCACGGCGGCCAGGCCCAGGATCCAGCCCTTCAGGTCCTTGGTCACGCCGACCTTGTAGTCGACGTAATGGCCGATGGAGTCGCCGTCCATATTGGTCTGGTTCTTGAGCTTCTGGTAGCCCAGGTGGCCGACCAGGCCCCAGCCGTCGCCCAGGTCGAAATTGGCCGTGCCGTCCAGGTACCAGGTGCCCTTGCTGTCGGGCGTGCTGAAGAAGTCGCTGGGCGTGTAGGAGTACTTGAGGCTGTAGTTGCCGTAGGACGCGCCCAGGTAGAGGTCGGTGTTGTTGTAGTTGCCGCCCTTCGGCGAACTGGAGCCCGGGTAGTAGTAGTGCAGCACGCCCGCGTCCAGCGTGAAGCCGCCACCTACGTCGCCCTTCCAGCCGCCATAGAAATCCATCTCCAGGTTGCCGTCGGTGAAGACGAAGTCGGAGACGTTGGAGTTCCAGTTGCCTAGATAGAAACCGGAACTGTGCGTCAGGTCGAAGCCCAGTTGCACGGCGGGCCGAAAGTCGGTCTGCGAGTAGCCGCGGAAACGGTAGTCGCTGACGATGGCGGCGTTGCCGCTGAGCGAGAATCCGCCGCCCAGATCGGTGGGTTCGGCCTGCGCCGTCGCGGCGAAACAAGCGGCGAGCGCCAAGGGCGCGGCTAGCAACGTCTTCTTCATGATGCGGAGTCCTGGTCGGTTTTATCGAGTGGGAGATGGCTGTCGCGCATCCACAGGGCCGGCTGTGCAACATTTCGTACCGGTTCCCACTACACCAAGCAATGTCCGTGCCAGGTCCGGCGCAAGCTGATTGCGACGCGCATGCGCCGCGGCGCCGCCTGCCGCGCACCAGGACAGTGCAGACGCAGGTCTGTGCGCAGGCATTCATGCGTCAAAACGGGGAGTCCTCGCCCGCATGGTCCGGCGCCGCTGGCGGGCATGCCACCGGCAGTGTCCGCAAATGAAAAACCCCGGCACGCGACTGCGTGTCCGGGGTAGTACGACCGGGCCGGCCAGGAAGGCCGGCTGCGACGTTTAGTTGGCGGCGGGCTTGGCCGGCGCGGCGGCCGCGGGCGCTTCAGCCCTGCCCTTGCCATGGCGCCCTTCCATGCGGGCGTGGCGCTCCTGCATGCGATCCTGGCGCTCCTTGACGAACTTGGTCACCTGACCGCGTTGTGTGTCGTTCAGGCTGTCCCAGACGGCCAGCCACTGGTCGCGCACCTGCTTGGCCTGGGGACCGAAGGCTTCACGCGATTTTTCGGACTGTTCGACCAGTGCGCGGGGATCCAGCTTGCCGCTGTCCAGTTGCGCCTTCAACAGGTCGTGGCGCTTGCCGCCGGAGGCGCGCATGGCTTCGTGCAGGCTGCGTTGGCCGTCCTGGGCGGTCTTGAACAAGGCCTGCTGCTTGTCGTCCAGCTTCAGCTCGGCGACCTGCGCCTTGGTCACGGGACCCAGGCCGGGAACGAAGAGGCCGTCGCGCATGCCTTTGTGGAAGCCGCCGCGCTGGCCATCGTGCATGGCGGCGGGACCGCCGTCAGCGGGAGGAGGAGGCGCAGCCATGGCGGAGCCGGCCACCATGCCGCCCGTCGCGGCGACAAATGCAAGAGCGGCCAAATTGGAGCGGATAGCGAATCGGGACATGTAGGTCTCCTGAAAGTGAAGAAAGCGAGGCCATTGTGCGGTTGCCCCGGTTTCATCCAGGTTTCGTCCAAGCAAGCAATGTTTCAGTCGATTGCGCCGGCGCCAGGCGCAAGAACGGGGCCGCGCGGGCCCCGTTTCTTCCTTGCTTCCCGACAGACGGATCTTGAGGCCGCCCAGGCGTTCAGTTGGCGTCCCAGGCCGCCATGTATTCCTTCCAGTGCGGCGCGTCGCTGGCGCTAAGGGTGTCGCGCACCAGCGCGATTTCCGCTTCGTAGGAAGTGCGGTCGAGTTCGCCGCGCAGGAAACGGAATCGGCAATACACCAGCCAGGTGTTGACCACGTCCGTTTCGCAATAGGCCCGTACCTCGTCGGCGCGGCCTTGGCTCCAGGCCTCCCACACCTTGCTGCCATCCATGCCGAGCTTGCCGGGAAAGCCGCAAAGCTTGGCCAGCTCGTCCAGCGGCGCATTGGCGCGGCCGTTGTACTTGGCCAGCAGGTCCATCAGGTCCAGATGGCGGGAGTGGTAGCGCGAGATGTAGTTGTTGAACTTGAAATCGCGGTCTTCCTCGCCCATGTCCCAGTAGCGCGGCGCGGGCACACCCTGGATCAGGCTGCGGTAATGCAGCACCGGCAGGTCGAAGCCGGAACCGTTCCAGCTCACCAGCTTGGGCGTGTAGCGTTCGATGGTCTTGAAGAAGCCCGCCAGCAAGGCGGCTTCGGGATCGTCGGGCTGGCCCAGCGTCTTGACGCGAAAGCCCTGGTCGTCGCGGAACACGCAGCCCACCACCGCCACCTTGTGCAGATGCAACGGCAGGAAATCATGGCCCACGGCCTCGCGCCGCGCAGTCAGCGCGCGCTCGACCACTTCCTGGTCAGGAACCTCGGGTCCCCAGCCATTGAGCTTGCGCAGCCCATCGGCATCGGGGATGGTTTCCAGGTCGAATACCAGGGTGGGCGTCATTTGGCAGGCAGGTACTGCATGGGGTCCACCGGCTGGCCTTGGCGGCGGATCTCGAAATGCAGGCGCGGCGAGGTGGTGTCGCTCTGGCCGAGTTCGGCGATCTTGGCGCCGCGCTTGACCGTCTGGCCTGTCTTCACCAGCACCGCGCGGTTATGCGCGTAAGCGGTGATGAAGCCGTTCTGGTGTTCGACGATGATCAGGTTGCCCAGGCCGCGCACGCCGTTGCCGCTGTACTTGACCAGGCCGTCCGCCGCGGCGGTGATGGGATCGCCCAAGGCGCCGGCGATGTCGATGCCCTTGCTGCTGTTGTTGAAGCCCTGCACGATCTGACCGCTGGCGGGCCAGGCCCAATTGATGACGGCCGCATCGGCCGCGCGCGTGGCGGGCTTGGTTTCGACCGGCGCCGTGGGCGGCGGGGTGGTGGTCTCGGTAGTGGGCGGCGGCAGGGTTTCCGGCTGGTCCAGCGGACGCGGCTGCGGCTTGGTGCCTGCGACCGGCGCGGTCTGCGCCCCGCCGCTGGCGCCGCCGGACATCTTCAGGACCTGGCCGACCGAGATCTGGTTGGGGTCGCTGAGGTTATTCCAGCGCTTGACGTTCTCGATGTCCACATTGTTGGCGCGGGCGATCTTGTACAGCGTGTCGCCCGGCTTCACTACATAGCTGCCGCCGGGTTGGGTCGCCGGCGCGGGTTGCCCGCCGGTCATGTCGACCACCGGGGCGCGAGTACCTTTCGAAGCGCAGCCCGCCAGAATGGACAGGCTGAGAGCCCCCGCGATGAAGAGCGGGCGGCGCAGGCGCGTCATGGACGCGCCCAGGGTGATATCGGTCAGTTGCAACTGCCCGTTGAGCATACGTTTCTCCTGTTTGCTCAAGATTGTATTCCGGCCCGTAGCGGCACAAAGCGCACGGCCTCTAATTCGGTGCGTTTCCAGCTGGCCGCGCCTGTGCGTTCGATGAGAACCAGGCGCTGGTTGGCGCCCCCTTCAGGAGCGATCAGGCGGCCACCCGGCGCGAGCTGAGACAGCAGCGCCTGCGGGATGGCAAGGCCAGCGGCAGCCACAACGATAGCATCGAACGGCGCCACGCCGGGCAGGCCCAGCATGCCGTCGCCGTAGATCAAACGGATCCTCGTGGTGAGCCGCAAGGCGCGCAGATGCTCGCGCGCCAACTCATACAGTCCGCGGATGCGTTCGATGGTGTGGACCTCGCGCACGAACTGCGCGAGCACCGCTGCCTGGTAGCCGCAACCCGCGCCGACTTCCAGCACACGGGTGGGCGTGCGGTCGTCGCAGGCAGCGGCGATCATGCGCGCCACCACCCAGGGTTGCGAAATGGTTTGCGAATGGCCGATGGGCAGCGCCGCGTCTTCGTAGGCGCGGCTGGCCAGCGCCTCGTCGACGAACAGATGGCGCGGCACGGCGCCCATGGCGTTGAGCACGCGTTCGTCGGTAATGCCCTGCGCCCGCAGGCGTTCCACCATGGCCTGGCGCAGGCGGTCGGAGTTCAGGCCCAGGTTGCTGCCGGACGCCGGCGTCGGCGCCTGCGTCTGGCGTTGCAGCGTGGCCGCGGAAATGCGCGTATTGCTGTTGGCGGGCGTGACGCCAGGACTGAGCCGGCCCGAGTCGTAGCGCACCGGGCCGGTGCGCCCGGACACGGGCTGGCTCACATCCGGTTGGCTTACGCGTTTGCGCATAGCGGCTCCGCCCAGGTCCGGATCTCGTCGAGCTGGCTGTGCTGGGTCAGGTCCAGGCGCAGCGGCGTGACTGACACGGTGCCCTGCTCGACGGCATGGAAGTCCGTGCCCGGCGTGGCGTCGGCCGCCATGCCCACGGGCCCGATCCAGTAGACGGTATCGCCATACGGCGTGGTCGTGCGCACCACCGGCTGCGAGGGATGGCGCTTGCCCAGGCGCGTGACCGCGAAGCCGTGCATGTCTTCGAAGCGGCGGCTGGGAATGTTGACGTTCAGCAGCACCGGCGCGGCCAGCGGTTGGGCAAGGTGGCGCTCGACCACCAGGCGCGCGGCGCGCGCGGCGGAATCGATGTGCGCCCAGCCCTTCTCGGCCAGCGAGAACGCGATGGCGGGAATGCCGAACAGATAGCCTTCGCTGGCGGCGGCCACGGTGCCCGAATAGAGGGTGTCGTCGCCCATGTTGGCGCCGTTGTTGATGCCGGACACGACCAGGTCGGGCCGGGTATCCATAAGACCGGTGAGGGCCACGTGCACGCAGTCTGACGGGGTGCCGTTGACGGCGATGTAGCCGTTGGAGGCGGTGCGCACCGACAGCGGCCGGTTCAGCGTCAGCGAATTGGACGCGCCGCTATGGTTGGTCTCGGGCGCGACGACGGTGAGATCGCCCAGGCCCTGCAGCGCGTCAACCAGCGCCTCGAGCCCGGGGGCGGAGTAACCATCATCGTTCGAAACCAGAATTCGCATTGTGCATCCGAAAGAAAATAAAACGCGGGTGAACGCGTCGGATTGTACCGTCCGCGGCCGCCATCCGTGCGATCTGCTGGCAGACGGGCGCCAGCATCCCGCTCGATAACCCGTAGCCGGGCCCGGCCCCGGGCGCGGTAGAATCCGCAGCCATTACGGTAACAACACAACAACAACGGACCCCTTTCATGGCGATAAACGACCCCTCTCTGGTCTTCAGCGCTGCGCTCATTCTGCTGGCCTACTTGATCGGCTCCGTGCCGTTCGCCGTGGTCGTCAGCAAGCTCATGGGCCTGCAGGACCCCCGCAGCTACGGCTCCAAGAACCCGGGCGCCACCAACGTGCTGCGCACCGGGAACAAGACCGCCGCCGCGCTGACGCTGCTGGGCGACGCCGCCAAGGGATGGTTCGCGATCTGGCTGGCCGAAAAACTGGCGCCCGGGATCTCCCCGATCGCGCTGGCGCTGGTGGCGCTGGCCGCCTTCCTGGGGCATCTGTACCCGATATTCCTGCGCTTCAAGGGTGGCAAGGGCGTGGCCACCGCCCTGGGCGTGCTGGTGGCGATCCAGCCCTGGCTGGCGGTCGCCACCGCCGCCACCTGGCTCATCGTCGCGGTGTTCTTCCGCTATTCGTCGCTGGCATCCCTGGTGGCGGCCTTTTTCGCCCCCGTGTACTACGTGTTCGGCTCGGGCCTGGCCTGGTATGCGCAGCCGCCCATGGGCGTCGCGCTGGCGATCATCGGCGTGCTGTTGTTCTACCGCCACCGCGCCAACATCACGCGCCTGGTGCAAGGCACGGAAAGCCGCATTGGCGGCGGCAAGAAGAAATAAGCAAGACGCGCATGTGACAGGGCGGCCCCAGGGCCGCCCTTTTCATTTCAGGCGATGTCGGCGAGGTCCCAGCGCGGCTTGACGGTGAAGCTGTGCGCATCCGGGTCCAGGGTCGCCAGGCCCGCCTTGACCCGCTCGGCGGCCGCAAAGGCGATCATGGCGCCGTTGTCGGTGCACAGTTCCAGCGGCGGGAAATAGGCGCGCGCCTTGAGCGGCTTGAGCGCGGCGTCCAGCTTGGCGCGCAGCAATTGATTGGCGCCCACGCCGCCGGCCACCACCAGACGCTTCAGGCCGGTCTGTTTCAGGGCTTTGATGGCCTTGGCCGCCAGCACTTCCACGATGGCGGCCTGCGTGGCCGCGGCCAGGTCGGCGCGCGCCTGTTCGTCCAGCCCGCCGGCCGCCTCGGCAGCCTTGACCCGGGTCAGCACGGCCGTTTTCAGGCCACTGAAGCTGAAGTCCAGGTCGCCGCTGTGCAGCATGGGCCGCGGCAGGTCGAAACGCGCGGTGTCCCCGCTGGCGGCCAGCCTGGACAGCGCCGGCCCGCCCGGATAGCCCAGCCCCATCAGCTTGGCCGACTTGTCGAAAGCCTCGCCCGCCGCATCGTCCAGCGTTTCGCCCAGCAATTCGTAGCGGCCCACGCCGTCCACCCGCATCAGCTGCGTATGTCCGCCGGAAACCAGCAGCGCCACGAAGGAAAATTCCGGCCGCGGGTCCGCCAGCATCGGCGACAGCAGGTGGCCTTCGAGGTGATGGATGCCAATGGCGGGCAGATGGCGCGACCAGGCGAATGACTGCGCAACGCTGGCGCCCACCAGCAAGGCGCCCGCCAGGCCCGGCCCTGCCGTATAGGCGACCGCGCCGATATCGGACATCTGCAGGCCGGCTTCTTCCAGGACCTGCCGCGTCAGCGGCACGACCCGGCGGATATGGTCGCGCGAGGCGAGTTCCGGCACCACGCCCCCGTATTCCTGGTGCATGGCGATCTGGGTATGCAGCGCGTGCGCCAGCAGACCGCGTTCGGTACAGACGGCTGCGACACCGGTTTCGTCGCAGGAGCTTTCAAAGCCGAGAATAATCATGGCGGCAGAGTTTACAACTGATGCGAAAATACGCCCGTTTATGAAAAACCGGCGGGCAACCCGGCCCGCCTACAACAACCCGCAATCCTGCAAATACATTGGGGACTCGAATGCTCGAGAAGCTATTCAAGCTGCGTGAACACGGCACGACAGCGCGCACGGAACTGGTCGCCGGCCTGACGACTTTCCTGACGATGTCGTACATCATCTTCGTCAATCCGGACATCCTGTCGTCAACGGGCATGGACCGCGATGCCGTGTTCGTCGCCACCTGCCTGGCCGCCGCGCTGGGCTCGCTGGTGATGGCGCTGATCGCCAACTGGCCGATCGGCATGGCGCCGGGCATGGGCCTGAACGCCTTCTTCGCATTCACCGTGGTCAAGACCATGGGCTATACCTGGGAGCAGGCGCTGGGCGCCGTGTTCATCTCGGGCGTGATCTTCCTGTTCCTGACGTTCTCGGGCATCCGGGTCTGGCTGGTCAAGGGCATACCGCATTCGCTGCGCAGCGCCATCGCCGCGGGCATCGGGCTGTTCCTTGCCATTATCGCGCTATCCAGCGCCAACATCGTGGTCGCGCACCCGGCCACCAAGGTCACGCTGGGCGACCTGACCCAGCCCGGACCGCTGTTCGCCATCCTGGGCTTTTTCATCATCGCCGCGCTGGACGCCCTGCGCGTGCGCGGCGCCATCCTGATCGGCATCATCGTGGTCACGCTGCTGTCGATGCTGCTGGGCTACAACGAGTTCAAGGGCATCTTCGCCGCACCACCCAGCCTGGCGCCCACGCTCATGAAGCTGGACATCCTGGGCGCGCTGCACAGCGGCTTCGTGCATGTGATCCTGGTGTTCGTGCTGGTTGAAGTGTTCGATGCCACCGGCACGCTGGTGGGCGTGGCCAAGCGCGCCGGCCTGGTGCCCGAGAACCGCCCCAACCGCCTGGGCCGCGCCTTGTTTGCCGACAGCACTGCCATTGTCGCAGGCTCGATGCTGGGCACCAGCAGCACCACTGCCTACGTGGAAAGCGCCTCCGGCGTGCAGGCCGGCGGCCGTACCGGCCTGACCGCGCTGGTCGTGGCGCTGCTGTTCCTGGCTGCCTTGTTCATTTCGCCCTTGGCCGGCGCCGTGCCTGCCTACGCCACCGCGCCCGCCCTGCTCTACGTGGCCGGCCTGATGATGCGCGAGCTGATCGACATCGACTGGAACGACGTCTGCGAAGCCACGCCGGCCGCGCTGACCGCGCTGGTCATGCCGTTCACGTACTCGATCGCCAACGGCATCGCGTTCGGCTTCATCAGCTACGTGGTGCTGAAGACCGCCACCGGCAAGATCCGCGACGTGCATCCCGCCACCTGGTTGGTCGCGGCGCTGTTCGTGATCCGCTACGCCTTCTTCCCAGGCTAGGCGCGGACGTAAGACCATCGGACAGAGCGGCTCAATCGCAGGGATAGCGCAATTCAATCAACCCGCCGCACCATAAGGTTGCTGGCGGGTCCGCTTGATTTCACCGATACACTCCCCATGTATAACGGCATATGGAGTCCGCCTTGCGCCTTACCCGCTTTGTTCCCGCCCTGTTGTCCTGTTCCGCCTCGAGCACGGAGGTGTCCGCATGAGCAGCCTGGCCCGCATCCCTTTTTCCGTACTGGACCTGGCCCCGATTGTGCAGGGCCGCGACGCGGCTGACGCTTTCCGCAACACCGTCGCGGTCGCGCAGCACGTGGAACGCCTGGGCTACAAACGTTTCTGGCTGGCTGAACACCACAACATCAACGGCGTGGCCAGCAGCGCCACGGCCGTGCTGATCGGCCACGTGGCTTCGCACACCAATACGCTGCGCGTGGGTTCGGGCGGCGTCATGCTGCCCAACCACGCGCCGCTGATCATCGCCGAGCAGTTCGGCACCCTGGAAACGCTCTACCCCGGCCGCATCGATCTGGGCCTGGGCCGCGCGCCCGGCAGCGACGGCGCCACGCAGCACGCGCTGCGCCGCGGCCCGCGCAGCGGACTGGAGTTTCCGGCGCTGGTGGAAGAATTGCGCGGCTTCCTGGCGCCCTCGCGCCCCGGGCAACCGGTGCGCGCGATTCCCGGCGAAGGCCTGGACATTCCGATCTGGCTGCTGGGTTCCAGCGACTTCAGCGCGCGGCTTGCCGCGGAGCTGGGCCTGCCCTTCTCCTTTGCGGGACATTTCTCGCCCGAAGGCATGGCGGCCATGCGCCTCTACCGCCACCTGTTCAAGCCATCGGCAACGCTGGCCCGCCCCTACGCCATGATAGGCGTGCCCGTCGTGGCCGCCGAAACCGATGAGGCCGCCAGGCGCCAGGCCACCACCCAGCAGCTGAAGTTCCTGTCGCTGGTACGCGGCAACCGGCTGCAACTGCAGCCGCCCGTGGACAGCATGGACGGCCTGTGGAACGAATGGGAGCGCGAGGCTGTCCAACAAAGACTGGGCGCCGCCATCGTGGGCGGCCCGGATACCGTCCGGCGCGAACTGGAAGCCCTGGTCGCCGAGACCGAGGCCGACGAAGTCATGATCGTCTCGGATTTCTACGACATCGCAGACCGCCTGCGCTCGTTCGAGATTGTCGCTTCATTGAAAAACGGCGCCGCGGCAAGCACCGCGGCCTGAACGCGGCAGATTGCGCCCCCCGGGCGCCAACCATTGCGATGCGGCAGCCACACGCTCTACTATGACTCAAAGAGCACGGAAAACGCATCGCCTTATCGGGTCCGGGACCGGCACACCCCAGGCCTCCGACACCGCCTTTTGCGCCGCTCACGCGGCAAGGATTCAAAATGAGTATTGTTGAACTCACCAAAGACAGCTTCCAGGAAGCCATCACCCCCGACGGCACCCTGATCGTCGATTTCTGGGCGCCTTGGTGCGGCCCGTGCCGCGGTTTCGCGCCGGTTTTCGAGCAGGCCGCCACCGAGCACCCCGACGTCACGTTTGCCAAGGTCAACACGGACGTGGAGCAGGAACTGGCCGGCGCGCTGGGCATCCGCTCGATCCCGACCCTGATGGTTTTCCGCGAAAAGGTTCTGCTGTTCTCGCAACCGGGCGCCCTATCCGGCGGCCAGCTCAACGAGCTGCTGGCCAAGATCAAGGAAGTGGACATGGAAAAGGTCCACCAGGAAATCGCCGCGGCCCAGAATGGGCAGGACGCTTGAGCGGGCACGGATGATGACGGGTCATGCGCGCTGAATGCCTGGCTTCTTGCCTGGGCTTTCACGCGCGGCATCCGTACTACGATTCCACTTCCCAGGCGGCGCGGCCGCGGGTGATGTTGGCGACCGTCACCTCCAGATCCGCCACCGCCGCGCGCGGCAGCGTGAACCGCAGCGCAACGCCTTCCTCATTGAAATCTTCTTGCAGGATCGTCGCGCCCGCCTGAGCCAGGCGCGACTTCAGCAGCGCCAGTTCGCCGAAGCCACAAGCGCAGGCGACAGTCGCCAGATCCACGATCTCCGTGCGCGCTCCCAACCGCAAACAATTGGCGGCACAGCCGCCGTAGGCGCGCACTAGTCCGCCTGCGCCCAGCTTGATGCCCCCGTACCAGCGCACCACCAGCACCGCCACGCGATCCATGTCCTGGCCTTCGATCGCTTGCAGGATGGGACGTCCTGCCGTGCCGCCGGGCTCGCCGTCGTCATTGAAGCGATATTCCTGGCCGATGCGGTAGGCCCAGCAGTTATGGGTCGCTTCCGGATCGCTGTGCTGGGCAAAGAAGCGCATGGCTTCGTCCACCCCGGACACGGGCGCCGCATACGCGACGAAGCGGCTTTTCTTGATGTCTTCCTGGTAAGTGCAAGGAGCGGTCAGCGTGTGCGTCATGACCGGCATTGTATGTGCTGGCACTGCCGCCCCGCGCCATGCCGAAGGTTCGCAGCGAACGTCTTGCAGCGCCAGGACGCAGCCAATCAGGAGGCCGGCTTAGCCGTGGCAGTCTGGCACTTCCTGGTCCAGGTACACGTCGAAGGCCACGTCGCGCGCCCATTTCGCCGTCATTGCCTTCCAGGCGCCGGCACGGTCCCAGGCACGCATTTCCTGACTCAGCCAGTTGCGGCTGGCGGAGTCGGACGCCGGCAGCAGCCACACGCGTTCGCGCCTGGCGCCATCGGCCGCCAGCGTCGAGGAGAATTTCTTCCATTCCGGGAAGCGCACCAGCGGTTCCCAGACCGCATCGTCCACCAGCCCGATGTCGCAGCTGCCTTCGCGCACGGCGACCAGCGCATCGGACGGCACGCGGTAGGTGCGCACCACGGCGCCCCAGCTCTCGGCCAGGGCGCGGGAAGCGGTTGCGGCCTCGGCCATGCAGACGCTACGGCCGCGCACGTCGGCGGGCCGGCGCAGGCTGGTATCGCTGCGGATCACGGCCTTGGGACGAGCGGCATAGCCCGTGGCTTGCGTCGCGACGGCGTCGGGCTGGGCCGACGCGCCGTCGGTCAGGACTAGATCAACCTGCCCTGCCGCCAGCGCAGCAGCGGCCTGCTCCTGCGGCAATTGCACCAGGCGCACCGGCAGTCCCAAGCTTTGCCCCACTCTGTCGGTCATTGCGGCGTCCAGGCCGTCCGGCGTGCGGATCTTGGCGCCGGCCGCGGGCGGCGGCGCCAGGAAAGGCACTCCCACCACCAGTTCGCCGCGCGCCCGCGCCGCCGCGAAGGCTTCCGGCTGCGCCTGCGCGAGGCCGGACGCAGCCAGGCAGGCGCCAAGGACGAAGAGACGGATGCGGCCGATCATGCGGGACTCCTGTCGCCCTCAGACGTACTGATAGCGCAGCAAGCGATGCTTGAGGTTTTCAAGCACGAACTGGTCGATCAGCGCGGCCAACACGGCGATGACCAGGATGTTGGTCATGACGCCGGTCATGTCGGCGATCTCGCCCGAATAGGCCAGCGAACGGCCCAGGCCCTTGCCGAAGCCGATCAGCATTTCCGCCGAGATCAGCGCGCGCCAGGCATTGCCGAACGCCAGTTGGGCGCCGGTGATCAGTTCCGGCATGACGGCCGGCAGGTAGACCCGCTTGACCAGGCCCCAGCGCGTGGCGCCCATGACGCGCGCCGCCGACACGTGCACGCGCTGCACGGATTCGGTGGCGTTCATCACGCTGAGCGCGGCCGGGAAGAACGCCGACAGCGCCACCACCACGATGATGGGCGTATTGCCAAAGCCCATCACGATCAGGAACAGCGGCACCCAGGCGATCGACGGAATCGACTGCAGGATGACGATGGCGCTGCGCAAGACTTCGCGGAAGAAGAACAGCACCGCCGCCACCAGCCCGAAGCCGATGCCGGCGGCCAGCGCCAGGCCGTAGCCCGCGCCCAGCCTGCCCAGCGTACCCAGCAAGCTCTGGTGGAAGGATTGCTTGCCCAGGTCTTCGAACAGGCGCTCGACGACCGCAGGCACGCCCGGCATCAGGAAGTCCGGCAGCGCAAACGCCGCCAGTTGCCACAGGGCCAGGATGAACAACACGCCCAGAACGCCCGCGAAATGCTTGCGGGCACCGGTGACTCGGGTAGATGCGCTCAAAGCTTGCGAGCCTCTTGCCAGGACAGGTCGACGATGCTGGAGACGTCATACGGCTTGCCGTCGCGCGTCTTCAGCGAACCCTGGGCTTGCAGGATATCGGCGATTTCCTGCATGCGGCGGGTGTCCTTGTCGGTCAGCTTGGGCGTGAAGACCTGCGTGCCGATGGCTTCGGCGATGACGGTCTCGCGCGGCAGTTCGCCACGGGTCAGGGTCTTGAGCGTGGGCTCGGCGATGAAATACGAGGCGATCAGCTTGGAGGCCTGCGCGGGTTCCTTCTGCAGCAGCTGGATGGCCTGGTTCTGCGCGTCCAGCGCCTTCCAGACGTCGTCCTTGCGCTTGGCCAGCGTTTCGCCAGAGGTGATCACCACCATGCAAGGGAACGGCCAGGCCTGGCCCACTTCATAGATCTGCTTGACCGGCGCGATCAGCTGCGCGATGCGGTCGTAGGGTTCGAACAGGAAAGCCGCGTCCACGCGCTTGCCCACCAGCGACTGGACCGCCACCGCCGGGCTCACGCCCATGACGTTGACGTCATCGGCGGACAGGTTGCCCTGCTTGAGCACCACGCCCTTGAGGACCACGTCCGCGGTGCTGCCTTCGGCTTGGGACGCCAGGGTCTTGCCCTTCAACCCCGCGATGTCCTTGATGCCGGAGTCGTCGCGCACGATCAGCGAGTGATAGCCCTGCTGCGCGCCGCCCACGACCTTCAGGTCCGCGCCCTTGGAAGCCCAGGCCACGGCGTTGGTGAAGCCCAGCACGCCGATGTCCAGTTGGCCGCCGACGATGGCCTTGATCAGGTCGGTACCCGACTTGAACTCGATCAGCTCGGAATCCAGCCCGGCCTTCTTGTAGTAGCCGCCCTCTTGCGCGACGATGGCTTGCGCATCGTCCATCACGCGCAGATAGCCCACGCGGAATTTCTCGGCGGCCATGGCGGGGGCCGCCGCCAGCAGCGCCGCGGCCAGCGGCAGGGACAGCCATTGCTTCAATTTCATGGGAAGTGCTCCAGGGTATGCAGGGCTGGCCGGCGCGCGGGCGCCGGCAGCAAGGATTCAGGTCAGGCGTGTCAGGCGGCCAAGGCCAGGTCGGCGTGCTCGCTGGAGCCGTCCACCGCAATGCCGAGCAGGCGCAGGATCTCGCGCTTCTCGGCAGCCAGACCGGACAGGTCATGGGTCTTTTCGCGGTGCGCCAGGTTGAATTCGCGCAGCACGCGAGCCGGGCGCGGGCTGAAGACGATGATGCGGTCGGCCAGGAACAGGGCCTCGTCCACGTCGTGGGTGACGAGCAGCACGGTGGGCTTTTCCTGGGCGATCAGCTGGCGCAGCACGTCTTGCAGGCTGAGCCGGGTCAGCGCGTCCAGCGCGCCGAAAGGCTCGTCCATCAGCATGGTCTGGGGCTGGGCGATGAAGGCCCGCGCCAGCGCTGCGCGCTGGCGCATGCCGCCGGAAACCTGATGCGGGTAATAGTGTTCGAAGCCGGCCAGGCTGACGCGCGCCAACCATTGGCGGGCGGCTTCGCGGGCGCGGGCCTTGGGCGTGTTCTGGAATTCCAGCGCCAGCGCCACGTTGTCTTCCAGCGTCAGCCAGGGGTACAGCGCATGTTCCTGGAACACCAGGGTACGGCTGGGATGGGGGCCTGCGACCGCCTTGCCGTCGGCCAGCACGCTGCCTTCGGTGGGCTTTTCCAGACCGGCCGCCAGATGCAGCAAGGTGGACTTGCCGCAACCCGACGGGCCTACCAGGGCGACCAGTTCGCCGGCCTTGATTTCACTGGTAAAGCCGTCCACCACGGGCAGTTCGCCGAAGTGCTTGTGGACATGGTCGAAGGTCAGGTTCATGGAACGTATCGTCGCGGGCCAAAAAATGAGCCTCCAATCTAACAATTCGTTATATGAATCCAAACTATCAATATTGAATGTCTTAACTTCTTTTCGTAATAAGGATCGAGTCCAACCCCGTCGGGAGCGCTGAGTGTAGAGGGACCCGCAATAGCCAAATCGAATCGATAACGCGCAAAACGATATTGGACCCCTGCCCCCTCCGTCATTAAGGTGAACCCAGACATAACGGGGTCCACCCCGATCGGAGCAACATGGAGCGAGACAACACCGCCGCCGCGCAACCGCGCGGCGCGCTATCCCATTTGAAGATCCTGGACCTGACCCGCGTGCTGGCCGGCCCATGGGCGACGCAGACGCTGGCCGACATGGGCGCGGACGTGATCAAGGTCGAGCGGCCCGAACACGGTGACGACACGCGCGGCTGGGGGCCTCCCTTCCTGACCGGCGCCGACGGCGCCGAAACCCGGGATTCGTCCTACTTCCTCAGCGCCAACCGCGGCAAGCGGTCGATTACCGTGGACCTCGCCACGGCCGAGGGCCAGGCGCTCATTGCGGAACTGGCCAAAGATTCCGACGTGCTGGTCGAGAACTACAAGGTCGGCACGCTGGCGCGCTTCGGGCTGGACTATGAAAGCCTGCGCGCCATCAATCCGCGCCTGATCTATTGCTCGATCACCGGCTTCGGCCAGGACGGCCCCTACGCGCCGCTGCCGGGCTACGACTTCGTGTTCCAGGGCATGGGCGGACTGATGAGCATCACCGGCGATACGGCCGGCGAGCCGATGAAGTCCGGCATTGCGATCACCGACCTGCTGACGGGCGTCTATGCCAGCACAGCCATACTGGCCGCGGTCGAGCACCGCCGCGTCAGCGGCGTGGGGCAATACATCGACATGTCGTTGCTGGACTGCGTGATCACGATCTCGTCTTACCAGGCCATCAATTACTTCCTGTCCGGACGGGTGCCGCAGCGCATGGGCAATGCCCATTCCAACATGGTTCCCTACCAGGTGTTCGCCTGCAAGGAAGGCTCGGTCATCGTCGCTGTCGGCAATGACGGCCAGTACCGCGCATTCTGCGGCGCCATCGGCCGCGCCGACCTGGCCGCCGATGAACGCTACGCCACGGCCGGGCAGCGCAACCGCAACCGCGACACGCTGATCCCGCCGATCGCCGAGGCCATGCGCGCGCGCACCATGCTGGAATGGGTGGAAATACTGCAGGCGGTGAACGTGCCCTGCGGCCCCATCTACAACATCGAGCAAGTCTTCCAGGACCCACACGTGCGCCATCGCGGCATGCAGCTATCGCTGCCCCACGCCGCGGGCGTGGACACGCCGGCCGTGGCCAATCCCATCCGCATGCGCGACACCCCCATGCGCTACGACCGGGCCGCGCCCACCCTGGGCCAGCACACCGACAGTGTGCTGCGCGAACGGCTGGGCCTGGACGACAGCCGCATCGCCGAGCTTAAAACCCGCGGAATCATCTGACCCCAGCCGCCGGACAGGCGGCCATGACAACAACCCAGGAGACACCACCATGCGCATCATTACCGCCGCGGTCTGCGGCGCCCTGACACTGGCGGCCGTCGCGGCCGCGCCCGCGTTGGCCCAGGATGGGCCGGTCCGCTTCATCGTGCCCTATCCGCCTGGCGGCGCCGCCGACCAGATCACGCGCCTGGTGGCGCAGGAAATGAGCAAGGGCGGCGGCGAAACCATCATCGTCGAGAACAAGCCGGGCGCTGCCGGCATGATCGCCGCGGACTACGTCGCCCGCGCCAAGCCTGACGGCAAGACCTTCTTCGTCGGCTCCAACGCGCCGCTGGTCATAAACCAGGCGCTATACGCGAAGATGACCTACAACCCGGCCAAGGACTTCGTGCCGGTCTCGGGGCTGGCCAAGTCGCCGCTCCTGCTGGTGGTGCGGCACGACCTGCCGGCGCGCGACGTGAAGGCGCTGATCGCCCTGGGCAAGCAGTCCCCCGGCAAGCTGACGATGGGTTCGGCCGGCACCGGCAACATCACCTATCTTGCCGGCGAGTACGCCGTCAGCAAGCTGGGCTTCCAGGTCACGCATGTGCCCTACCAGGGCAGCGCGCCCGCCATCGTTGGCCTGATGGGCAGCAGCACCGACATGATGTTCGACGCGCTGCCCTCCAGCATGGCGCAGGCGCAGGCCGGCAAGATCCGCCCCTTCGCCGTGCTCGACGACAAGCGCTTCGCCGGCCTGCCCGACGTGCCCACCGCCGCCGAGCTGGGCTATGCCGGCATGGACGCCAGCGCCTGGTTCGGATTGGTGGCGCCCGCCGACACGCAGCCCGCCGTCGTCCAGAGCATGAACCGCGGCGTGAACCAGGCGCTGCAGCAGCCGGAATTGCAACGCAAGCTCACGCAGATCGGCGCGGTGTCCATGCCGGGCGACGCCCAGGTGTTCGCCGCCTTCGTGCAGGCGGAGCGCGACCGCTGGCTGCCGGTCGCCCGCGACCTGGGCCTGAAGGCCCAGTAAAGAGAGTCCGCCATGATCACCTTGGACTCCATCGCGGCGTTGCACGCCTTTTCCGGGCAGCCTGCCGCCCTCACGCCCTGGCAGGCGGTAGACCAGGACACCATCAACCGCTTCGGCCTGGCCACCGGCGATACGCAGTGGATCCACATGGATCCGCAGCGCGCGCAGGCCGAATCCCCCTACGGCGCGGCCATTGCGCACGGCCTGTTGACGCTCTCCCTGCTGCCCAGCTTGTACGCATCCGCCATACGCTTTCCCAACCGCAGGCTCGCGGTGAATTACGGCTTTGACCGCGTGCGCTTCACGCAGGCGGTCAAGGCCGGCGCACGCATCCGGGGTGCATTTGCGCTGGCTGGCGTGGACGAGCTGCCCGACGGCCAGGCGCGTCTGGCCTGGGATGTGCGCATCGACATCGATGGCGAGGAACGGCCGGCGCTGGTCGCGCGCTGGCTCACGCAGATCGCGTATCACCCAGCCCAAAAGGAGCAGGCATGACACTTAAGATCACCCGCCACGGCGCCACCGCCGTGCTGGCCATGGACCGGCCCGATCAGCGCAACGCGCTCAGCCTTGAGATGCGCGATGCATTCGCGCATGCCCTGCCGGAACTGCGCGAGGACGACGGCATCAAGGCCGTCGTGCTGACGGGTTCCGGCGGGCATTTCTGCGCCGGCGGCGACATCAAGTCCATCGCCCAGGCGCATGCGGCGGGCCTGGACGCCTTCGAAGGACGGGAACGCATCCGCAAGATCCACCGCTGGTACGACGCGCTGGTGGATCTGGAAAAACCGGTCATCAGCGCGGTCGAAGGCGTTGCCTTCGGCGCCGGCCTGTCGCTGGCGCTTTGCGCGGACTACGCCATCGCGCGGCGCGGCGCCACCTTCTGCGCCGTGTTCGCCCGCATCGGCTATGTGCCCGACATGCTGGGCATGTATCTGCTGCCGCGCGCGGTCGGCCTGGCGCGCGCCAAGGAACTGGTGTTCACCGCCCGGGTCTGCGAGGCCGAGGAGGCGCTGGAACTGGGCCTGGTGCAGGCCTTGTGCGACGGCGACCCGCTGGAACAGGCGCTGGCCATGGCCGAACGCTTCCATGCGGCGCCGACGCAGGCGCTGGGCCTGGCCAAGACGATCATGAACCGGACTTTCGAGTCCAGCCGCGAGGACATCTACGCGCAAGAGGCCATGGCCCAGGCCATCTGCCGCGACAGCGCATTCCATCGCGACGCCGCTCGGCGTTTCGTGGAAAAACTGCCTCCTGCCTACAAATGGGATTGAACGACAAGGGATTGAACGACATGCCGACAGAAACCCAAGCTGCCGAACCCGGACCCCAGGCCCGCTACGAGGCCTATCTGGACGAAGGCCGTTTCATGCTGCAGCGCGACCGCGCCAGCGGCGAGTTTTTCTTCTATCCGCGCGTGGCCGCGCCGCGCAGCGGCTCACGCGACCTGGAATGGGCCGCCCCCAGCGGGCTCGGCCGGGTCCATGCCGCCACCGTGATCCATCCGCGCCCGCCCGAAACGCCCTACAGCGTCGTGCTGATCGACCTGGACGAAGGGCCACGGCTGATGTCGCGGGTGGACGGCATTCCCGCGCAGGAGGTGCGTATCGGCGCCCGGGTGCGCGCCCGCGTCATCCAGGAGGCCGGACGCGGCCTGCTGGTATTCGAACCCACGGCGGAGCAGGCATGACCCAAGACCGTTTCCCGCGCGGCAAGGCCGCCATCGTGGCCGGCGCCACCTACGGCATAGGCCAGATGCCCGGCATGAGCTCCATGGACCTCGCGGTCGGGGCCAGCCTGGCGGCCCTGGACCAGGCGGGACTGCGCCCCGACCAGGTCGACGGCCTGTTCATCGGCCTGCCCGACGACTTCATGTCCGGCCTGGGCTTTGCCGAATACCTGGGCATCTCGCCGCGCCTGACCGACAACAACCGCACCGGTGGGTCCTCCTTCCTGACCCACGCCATGTGGGCCGCGCTGGCACTGGAGGCGGGCCAATGCGACGTGGCGCTGATCGCCTACGGCAGCAACCAGCGCAGCGGCGCGGGCAAGCTGGTCAGTTCCATGCGTCCGTCTCCCAACGAGGCGCCCTACCGGCTGGCGCGCCCCGTGGGCGCCTATGCGCTGGCAGCTTCACGCTACGCCCACCAGTACGGACTGAAGCGTGAACAGCTGGGCGCGGTCGCCATCGCCGCGCGCCAATGGGCCATGCTCAATCCCGAGGCCGCCATGCGCGAGCCCCTGGACATGGCGCAATACCTGTCGGCCCGCATGGTCGCCGAGCCCCTGAGCGTGCGCGACTGCTGCCTGGTGACCGACGGCGCGGCCGCCGTGGTGATGACCCGCGCCGACCGAGCACGCGACCACTGCGCCCGGCCCGCTTATCTGCTGGGCGCGGCGGCCGCCACCGACCATCGCGAGATCACCAATATGCCGGACCTGACGGTGACCGCCGCCGTGCGCAGCGGTGCGCGCGCCTACGCCCAGGCCGGCGTGCGTCCGCAGGACATCGACGTGCTGGAGCTGTACGACGCTTTCACCATCAACCCCATCCTGTTCCTCGAAGACCTGGGATTCTGCGCCAAGGGCGAAGGCGCGGCCTTCGTTGAAAACGGCCGCATCGCGCCGGGCGGCGAACTGCCGGTCAACACCAACGGCGGCGGCCTGTCCTGCGTGCATCCCGGCATGTACGGCCTGTTCACCATGGTCGAAGCCTACGTCCAGCTGGCCGGCCTGGGCGGCGCGCGCCAGGTACCTGGCGCCAGCCTGGCGCTGGCGCACGGCAACGGCGGCGAACTCTCCAGCCAGGCCACGTTAATCCTGGGCGCGGCCGAAACGCTCTGAACCCCCACAAGGAAAACCATGAATCACACCGCTTACCTGCTCGACCAACGCAGCATCATCGTGACGGGCGCCGCCCAGGGCATAGGCCGCGCCATCAGTGAACTGGCCATGCAATTGGGCGCGCGCGTCACGGCCGTGGACATGAACGCCGACGCGCTTGCCGCGTTTGAGCGCGAGGCGCCGCAAGGCCAGTTGCTGACCCTGGCCGGCGACGTGTCGGACCCGGCCTTCGCCGAAGCGACGGTGGCGCAGACGGCCGAACGTTTCGGCACGGTCGACGGCCTGGTGAACAACGCCGGCATCACGCGCACCGCCATGATAGAAAAGATGACCCAGGAAGCCTGGCAGAAGGTGATCGACGTGCACCTGACCGGTTCCTTCCAGTTCCTGCAGGCCGTCGGCCGCCATATGCTGGCGGTAGCGCGCGAGACCGGCAAGCCCGGCGGGTCGGTGGTCAACATCACCTCGGACGCCGGACGCCGCGGCACTATCGGCCAGATCAACTACGCCGCGGCCAAGTCGGGCGTGCTGGGGCTGACCATGAGCGCGGCGCGCGAATGGGGCAAGTACGGGATACGGGTCAACACCATCGGCTTTGGCGTGGTGGAAACGCCCATGACGGAAACCATACGCGGGGACAAGTTCCGCGACACCTATCTGTCGCAGATCCCGCTGGGTCGCTTCGGCCAGCCTGAGGAGGTGGCCTGGCCGGTGTGCTTCCTGCTATCGGATGCCGCCTCGTACATGACGGGGCAGCATCTTTATGCCAATGGCGGGATGACCATCGGCATGTAAGGCACCGCCAGGGCCGCCGCGCCTGGCGGCCCGCGGCGTCCTCAGGCGTCGATGCCGCGCGAGGTCAGGTAGTCGTCGTAGCCGCCGCGGTAGTCGACGATCTCGCCCGTGGGCAGGATTTCGATCACGCGCGTGGCCAGGCCGGAAACGAACTCGCGGTCATGCGACACGAACACCAGCGTGCCTTCGTACTTTTCCAGCGCGAACTGCAGCGACTCGATCGATTCCATGTCCAGGTGGTTGGTGGGTTCGTCGAGCAGCATGACGTTGTGCCGGCCCAGCATCAGGCGGCCGAAGGTCATGCGGTTCTTTTCGCCGCCGGACAGCACCGTGGGCGCCTTGGGCAGGTCGTCCGCCGAGAACAGCAGACGGCCCAGCACCGAACGGATGGACTGGTCATCGTCACCCGGCTGGCGGTGGTCGCCCATCCAGTCCAGCAGATTGATGTCGGTCTGCAGGAACTGGTCGGACACGTCCTGCGCCATGTAGCCCAGGTCAGCGTTCTCGGACCACTTCACGTCGCCCGAATCGGGTTGCAGGTCGGTGGCCAGGAGGCGCAGCAGCGTGGTCTTGCCGACGCCGTTGGCGCCGATGATGGCGATCTTCTCGCCCGCGTCGACCATGGCCGAGAACTTGCGGATGACGGGCGCGTCGTAGGCCTTGGTCAGGTTCTCGACGGTGACCGCCAGGCGGTGCATGACCTTGTTCTGTTCGAAGCGGATGTACGGGTTCTGGCGCGACGAGGGCTTGACCACGACCTGGTCGGCCTTGATGCGGTCGATCTGCTTCAGGCGCGAAGTGGCTTGGCGCGACTTAGACTTGTTGGCGGCGAAGCGGCGCACGAAGTCCTGCAGTTCGGCGACGCGTTCCTTGGCCTTGGCGTTGTTGGACACCAGGCGTTCGCGCGCCTGGGTGGACGCCAGCATGTAGTCATCGTAGTTGCCGGCATAGATGCGGATCTCGCCATAGTCCACGTCGGCCATGTGCGTGCACACCTGGTTCAGGAAGTGGCGGTCGTGGCTGATGATGATCATCGTGCTCTGGTAGCCGTTGAGCACGTTTTCCAACCAGCGGATGGTGTTGATGTCCAGGTTGTTGGTCGGCTCGTCCAGCAGCAGCACGTCGGGATTCGAGAACAGGGCCTGCGCCAGCAGCACGCGCAGCTTCCAGCCCGGCGCCACTTCGCGCATGGGCAGGTTGTGCTGGTCGACGGCGATTTCCAGGCCCAGCAGCAGTTCGCCGGCGCGGGCTTCGGCGGTATAGCCGTCGTACTCGGCGAACTTGGCCTCCAGGTCGGCCGCGCGCATGTAGTCGTCTTCGGTCGCTTCCGGGTTGGCGTAGATGGCGTCGCGCTCGGACATGGCGGCCCACATCTCGGTGTGGCCCATCATGACCACGTCCAGCACGCGCAGGTCTTCAAACGCGAACTGGTCCTGGCGCAGCTTGCCCAGGCGCACGCCCGGCTCCAGCGACACGTTGCCCGCCGATGCTTCCAGGTCGCCGCCGATGATCTTCATGAAGGTCGACTTGCCGGAACCGTTGGCCCCGATCAGCCCGTAGCGGTTGCCTTCCCCGAACTTGACGCTGACGTTCTCGAAAAGGGGTTTGGGGCCGAACTGGATGGTGAGATTGGCGGTGGATATCACGGTGTGTTTTAGAGGCTAAAGGCGTCTGGGACGCGTGCGGGAAACCTGACATTGTACCAAGCCCGCTTGACGCCCGCCCTGCCCCACGCTTGGCGCCCCCGCAATCCGTCTCGCAAGCCGGACCGGGAGCGGCCTTCCCGCCGCCCACGCGCCTACCCGCCGCTACTGGTTGACGTCGATGACGTACCTGCCGCGATTGCCGCCCGCCATCATTCTTGCGGCAAGCTCCGGCACCTGTCCCAAGCCAGCCGTCATCACAATATCGGCGAACGGCGTATCGCCGTACACCCGCCCCAGCCGCTCCCAGGCCTCGCGGCGCCGCGCAACCGGACACATCACCGAGTCCACCCCCAACAGGCGGACGCCGCGCAGGATGAAGGGCATGACCGTGGCAGGCAGGTCGACTCCGCCAGCCAGGCCGCAGGCCGCGACCGCGCCACCGTACTCCGTCGAGGCCAGCACCCGTGCCAGCACGGCCGATCCCACCGTGTCCACCGCGCCGACCCAGCGCTGGTTCTCCAGGGGTTTGGAAGCCTGCGCCCACTCCGCGCCCGCAAGCACTTCGGACGCGCCCAACGAAATCAGATAGGGATGCACGGCCTCGCGCCCGGGCCGCACCAGCGCCGCGACCCGATACCCCAGGCGTGCCAGGAGCGCCACCGCCACGCTGCCGACCCCGCCGGACGCGCCGGTCACCAGCACCGTGCCGCTTCCTGGACCGATACCCGCGGCTTCCAGTTCCATGACGCATAGCATGGCGGTCAAACCTGCCGTGCCGATAGCCATGGCCTTGAAGCTGTCCAGGCCCGGCGCCAGCGGCACCAGCCATTCCGACTTGACACGCTGCACCTGGGCATAGCCGCCCCAATAGCGCTCGCCGACGCTCCAGCCGGTCAGCACCACCGGAGTTCCAACAGGATAGTCCGGCGCGTCAGAGTCAATCACCGTACCGGCCAGATCGATCCCGGGCACCATGGGAAAGTCGCGCACGATCCTGCCCGTGCCGGTTACGGCCATCGCATCCTTGTAGTTCAGGCTGGAGTAATCGACCTTGACCGTCACGTCCCCGGCCGGCAGTTGGGCGATGCTCAACTCCTGCAAATGGCACTGCGTCTTGCCGTCCGCCTGCGTCAGCACCAGGGCCTTGAATGGGTCGTCATGCTTCATGCTGCGTTCCTTTGTAGTTGGTTGGGTGTCAATCCACCCGGCTGCCCGAGAGCTGCACGAGTTCGCCCCAGCTGCGGTATTCCTGGCGCAAGAGCTGCGAGAATTCCTCCGGCGTATCGACGCGCGCGAACGCGCCGATGGCCTTGAGCGACTGGGCCAGCGCCGGCGTGGCGACCGCGTCGCGGATTTCCTGGTTCATGCGCCGCACGACCGGCTGGGGCGTTCCCTTCGGAAACAGCATCCCCAGCCAGGGATTGGCCTGGAACCCGGGGTAGCCTGCTTCGGCGAAAGTCGGCGTATCCGGCAGCATGGGCAGGCGCTGGCTCGCACCCACCGCCAGCGCCTTCAGGCGACCGGACTGGATATGCGGCAGGGTCACCGCCACCGTGTCCAGGCCGATGGCGACGTTGCCGGCGATCATGTCGGTCATGGCTTTGGCGCTGCCCTGATACGGGATATGCGTCAGCTGCAGCTTGGCCTCGCGCTCCAACATCACCATGCCCAGGTGCGACAGGGTGCCGTTGCCCGACGAGGAAAAATTCAACGCGCCGGGATGACGCTGCGCGTACTCCCGCAAGCTCGCCACGTCGCTGAACGGCTGAGCGGCATTGGCCACCAGCACCATGGGCAGGTCGGCCACCAGGCCGACGGGTTCGAAGTCACGCAAAGTGTCGTAGCCGGTCGATTTGTAGAGGTGCGGATTGCTGACCAGCGACGCGGTCGCCGACAGCATCATGGTGTAGCCGTCGGGCGCCGCCTTGGCCAGCGCCGCCAGCGCGATGCTGCCGCCCTGCCCGGGCCGGTTCTCCACGATCACGGGCTGGTTCAATCTGGCCGACAGCCTCTCGGCCAGCAGCCGCGCTACCGCGTCCGTCGCCTGCCCCGGCGGAAAGCCCACCAGCAGCTTGACCGGCTTGGCGGGCCACTCGGGTCCGGCCTGTGCTGGCGTCGCCGTGATCAGGCCCGCTGCCAAGATCCATCCTGCTGTCCATGCGCGCATCGTCGTCTCCTCCTGGTGGCGCCCGGAGCCTGTCTCAAGGCGGCTCCGTGGCGATGGAATCCGTACTAGATAACGCCCCGCTCCCGCAGGGCTGCCTGCTGCTCGCCGCTGATGCCCAACGCGCCCAACACCTCCGCGTTGTGCTGCCCCAGGCTGGGGCCGGCGTGATGCACCGCGCCCGGCGTCGCCGAGAACCTGGGCACCACGCTTTGCATCCGTACAGGCCCCAGCTCTTCATCCTGCACCGAGACAATGCCCTGGCGGGCTGCGATATGCGGATCGCGGAAGATGTCGGCGATGTCATAGATCGGGCTGAAGCCGACCGAGTGCGCGTCAAGCAAGGCCCCCAGTTCGGCCAGCGTATGGCGCGCGATCGCCGCGGCCACCAGGGCATCCAGCGCCTCGCGGTTGCGCACCCGGTCTGGATTTGTCAGGTAGCGCGGGTCCTGCGCCACGCCGTCCAATTCCAGCGCCACGCACAAGCGTTCGAAAATGCGCTGCGTCGATGCCGCGATCGAGGCCCAATGGCCGTCACGGGTCCGATAGACGTTGCCTGGCGCGGCATACTGGCTGCTGTTGCCCAGCCGGCCGCGGACGATGCCCAACTGGTCGTATTCGATGGGCAGGAAGTCCATGACCCGGAACATCGACTCCATCAGCGAACAATCGATCTCCTGGCCCTGCCCCAGCGGCGCGGCTTTTTCGCGGTACAAGGCGGCGACGA
This sequence comes from Achromobacter sp. D7-1, assembly GCF_059760445.1. NCBI lineage: Bacteria > Pseudomonadati > Pseudomonadota > Betaproteobacteria > Burkholderiales > Alcaligenaceae > Achromobacter > Achromobacter sp. D7-1. Next base: position 60,679 of record NZ_JCBAMT010000030.1, read on the forward strand.
TGCCCAACGCCCCAAACAGGCCAGCCACCGCATCCGCAATGGGAAAGCCCATGTGCAGGGGCCGGCCATCCGGTTCGCCGCAGATATTGGTCAGTCCGCTCATGGCTTCGAACACGCGGGCGAACCCCGGCTTGTTGCGGTAGGGTCCGGTCTGGCCGAAACCGGTCACGCGCAGGATGGTCAACGCCGGGTTCTGCTGGCGCAGCCACTCGCCCGGCATGCCCCAGCCGTCCAGCGTTCCGGGACGGAAGTTTTCCACCAGCACATCGAAATCCGGCAGCAGCCGCGCCACGATGTCGCGGCCTTCGGCGGTGCGCAGATCCACCGAAATGCCCTTCTTGTTGCGGTTCGCGACCTTCCACCACAGCGGCACACCATCCTTGTGCGGCGCCAGTGCGCGCAAGGGGTCGCCCGGCCCCGGAATCTCCACCTTCAGCACCTCGGCGCCCAGGTCCGCCAGCAGCGTCGCGGCCCAGGGGCCAGCCACCACGGTGGACAGGTCCAGGATACGCACGCCTTTCAGCGGCCCCGCATTTTCCTCGAAACTCATCTGCTGATTCCCCTGTTTCCAGCCGGACCTGTCCGGCGGGCACCGCCATGCGTACGCATCAAGTTGGGGGAATTCTGTGCTGAAATCAGCCCATCCGGAATGGGCATTCTTGATAAAGCAGTTATCTCCAATCGAGATGGGGCGCAGCCATGGACCTGAAGAACCTGAGGGTATTCACCCGCATCGCAGAAGCCGGCAGCCTGACCCGGGCGGCCGCAGCCCTGGGCATCGCGCAGTCCGCGTTGAGCCGCCAACTGTCCGAACTGGAACAGGAGTTCGGCGGCAGGCTGTTCTTTCGCACGGGGCGCGGGGTGCTCTTGACCGAACTGGGCGAAAGCCTGATGCCGCGCGCCCAGGCTTTGCTGCTGGAGGCCGACCAGTTGCTGGAGGAAGCGCAGGCCGCCCAGCGCAAGCCTGCGGGCATCGTCAACCTCGGGGTGATTCCATCGCTGTCGCAGCCGCTCATCGGCATGCTGCTGACCTACACGCAGGCACGCTATCCGGGCATCCGGCTGCGGGTATTCGAGGGTTACAGCGGGGAGATCGAAGCCTGGCTGGCCAACGGCAAGATCGACATCGGCATCTACAACCGGTACCGCGCCGCGTCCACCCGCCCGCAGGAGGTCCTGTTCGAAACCGAAATGAAATTGGTGACCAGCGCCGGCTCGGCGGTGGCCGCAAGCCGCGAACTACGCCTGGCCGATCTGGCCGCGGTGCCGCTGGCCCTGCCCGTACGTCCGAACTCCTTGCGTGCGGTGCTGGACAGCCTGACTTTGCGCGCCGGCATCGAACTGAATGTGGTGCTGGAAGCCGACTCCGGCGTCGTCATCAAGGACGCGATCCTGCGTGGCGGCCTGCACAGCATCCTGCCCAGCCACGCGGTATCAACGGAACTGGCGGACGGCAGCCTGGTTGCGATCGGTCTGGCAGATCCCGCTGTCCGGCAGACGGTACTGATGGACCTTAGCCGCCAGCGGCCCGCCACCGCGGCCACCCGGCAGCTGTTCAAGGCCTTGCCGGATCTTGCGCGGCAGGTTGTGGCCGGTGCGCCCGCCGACAAGCCGCGCCGGCCGCGCGCGGCGCGCCGGAGCGGCTGAGGTCGCGCAACGGCCCGAGGCTCAGTGCGTGTGCTCGTCCAGCACCAGGTGCGCCATGCCCTTCTCGGTGGCCAGGCCCACCTTCTGCCCGATAGGCAGGGTCGCCTTGGTCGCGACGTGGCCGTAAGGCAGGCCCGTCACCACCGGCACCTTGACCGTTTTCCGCAGCCAGGCCACCACTTCGTGCAGGTCGTAGCCATTGTCGTGCGCGGCCAGCTTGTAGTCCGAGAAGCGGCCCAGCACGATGGCCTTCTGCTTGCCCAGGATGCCGGCCTGCGCCAACTGGATCAGCATGCGTTCGATGCGGTAGGGATGCTCGGCCACGTCTTCCAGGAACAGGATGCCGCCGCGCACCTTGGGCATGTAGGGCGTGCCCAGCAAGGACGTCAGCATGGCGAGGTTGCCGCCCCACAGGATGCCGCGGCAGTCCACCGCATCGGCGTCCTGGGTTTCGAAGCTGAGGATTTCCAGTTCGCCGCGCATGATCTCGCCGAACAGGGCTTCGGTCAGGTCGTCGACCTTCTTGCCGCCGAAGTCATAGATGGCCGAGGCGCCGGTATAGCTGACCGCGCCGGTCTGCGCCAGCAGGCCCAGGTTGAAGGCGGTGAAGTCGCTCATGCCGACGAAGCGCTTGCCGCTGTCGGCCATGGCCCTCCAGTCGATCGCAGGCAGCAGCCGGCCCATGCCATAGCCGCCGCGCGTCACCATGACGATGGGCAGCTTCTGCTTGGCGGCGCGCGTCAGGCTGGCCAGGCGCTGCGCGTCGGTGCCGGCGAAGCGCTGGTGCTCAGCCAAGGCAGTGCGGTCCAGGGCGGTTTTGAAGCCCTGCTGCTGCAGGCGCTCGCGGGCCAGTTCGACCGTGGCCGGGTCGCGCACCGCGGAGGACGGCGAGATCAGGTAGATGCCGCGGGCGTCCGGCAGCACGTGGGCGTAGCTGTGGTCATGCCCGCAGTCTTCATCACATTCGTGGCCTGCGTGGCCATGATCGTGGTTGTGGTTGTGGTCATGCTCGTGGGCGGCGGCGGCTTTCGCACCGCGCGCCTTGGCGCCTTGGGATTTGCTCATGCTGCGGATTCCTTGCTGCGGCGTTCGCGGAAGAACCGGCGCAGCAGTTCGCCGCAAGGTTCCGCCAGCACGCCGCCGGTGACTGAGGTGTGATGATTGAGTTTGGGGACCGAGCCTACGTCCAGCACGCTGCCGCAGGCGCCGGTCTTGGGGTCGTAGGCGCCGAACACCACGCGGGCGAGCCGCGCGTGCAGCATGGCGCCGATGCACATGACGCAGGGCTCCAGCGTCACATACACGGTGATGCCCGGCAGGCGGTAGTTTTCCAGCGCTCGCGCGGCGCCGCGCAAGGCGACGATCTCGGCGTGGGCGGTGGGGTCGTGGTCGATGATGGTGCGGTTGTAGCCCCGCCCCAGAATGTCGCCCTGGGCCGACACCACCAGCGCGCCCACCGGCACCTCGCCGATGTCGTAGGCGGCCTGGGCCTCTTGCAGCGCCAGTTCCATGAAGCTGGCGTCCTGCGCGGTCCAGGGTTGAACCGCCGCCAAAGGGACTGCTTCAACCACGGTACACCCGGGACTTCAGTGCGATGCGGCCAGCCAGGCTGGTCACGGCTTCTTCCAGCCATTGATAGAGTTCGGCATGCTCGTCGTAGCGGGCCTGGTTCAGGTTCGACACCCGGCCCTCTTCGATGAAGCCCCAGGCCCGGCTGCGCTTGTCGCGATGCTTGGGGTCCCAGACGCCGAAGGCGAAGCCGCCGGCGCGGCGGATCAGCGAAAAGCACGGGATGTCGGTGTAGCCGTCGCCGACGAACACCATCTGGTCGAACGGCACGCGCAAGCGGTCCTCGGGCACCTTGCGGTTGACCTCGAAGGGCTTGTTGCGGAAGTCGCGGCCGATGATGCCTTTCTGGATATGGAACAGGTAGCGGGTCTTGTCGGTAAAGCTGACGATGCGGCGCGGAAAGGCGATGCCGCCATCGGCGCCGTAGACGAATTCGGACGCCCAGATCTCGGTGAATTCATGCGCGATGGGCGTGGAGCGGACCACGTCGCCAATGCCGCTGGAGATCAGGTAGAACTCCAGCTGCACTTGCGGCTGTTCGGCCCGCACCGCGGCGCGCAGGCGCTGGAACAGCGTGGGCACGCCATCGTGCAGTTCCAGCCGCGCGCCCCAGTCCTTCAGGCGTTGCTGCGTGATGAGGCCATGCTTGCCCGATTGCGACAGTTGGATCATCTGGTACAGGTAGGCGGGCACGGGGTCCCAATCCTGCTGCGACAGCAAGGGATCGACCTCATCCTTCCAGAAGGATGCCGTGTCCACGCCCATGCTTTCCAGGAAGCCGGACGTGCTGTCCGAGGCCAGCGTGTCGTCGAAGTCGAATATCAGGGCGATGACGTCGGACATGTATATGCGTGAAAAAGGGGCGACAGCCGCCATTTTGCCTGAATGTGGCGGCGGCTGCGCCCCTGTGGGCCCGGATGCAGGCCCTGTGCCCGACCCGTCCGCTTACTGGCGGACCGGCGCGGTCATGGGCGCCGCGG